>NZ_JBHUSF010000132.1:0-22478 GCF_042673295.1 Rhodococcus sp. NPDC057014 | reverse complement strand
CCGTGACGGTGCCGGGCCGAAGCTGTTGTCGATCAGTGGGAGTCGTCGACGCCGAGCTGGCGCAGTGCCATGGTGATGTAGGTGTTGACGACCTTGTCGAGGGACTTGGGCCCTCCAGGCTTGTACCAGGACGACACGTGCGCGCCCTGCGCCAGAATGGAATACGTCTGCAACTTCGCGTCGAGGACGTCGGTGCCGGTCTCCTTGGCGACATCCTTGACCAGTTTCTGCAGGAGCCGCTCGTACTCGGCGCGCTTGGCGAGGACCTCGTCGAGGTCGCCGTTGCTGAGCGACCGCAGCTCGGAATTGCCGATGAAAACTTCCCGCGCATGCTCGGCGTGGTAGCGGATATGGCAGTCCACGGCCGCCTTGAACCGGTCCACCGCATTGCCCTCGACACCGTCGAGGGCAATGCTCACCGCTTCGAGGAGCTCGTCCATGACCGACACCATGATGTCGGTGAGGAGCTCTTCCTTGCCGCTGATGTGGTTGTAGAGGCTGCCGACCTGGATGCCGACCTCACTGGCGACCGTGCGCAGTGAGGTGGCCTCGTAGCCGTGTGCGTAGAACAGCTTGGCTGCGGCCTCGCGAATAGCTACATTGGTGCGCGCGCCGCCGCGTGTCACCCGAGTTGCTCGAGTCACTGTGCCCCCTCCGAAGTAAAGTAGACGGTCCCTGCAGGGGCCGGCGAGCGTTCAAGAACAATCGTACGTTAGTCAGCGGCGTTTTTCGTGGTCAACTTTGCGGCGGTCACCAGCCCATGGTCGCCCGGATGTTGGTCTTGACGATCTTGCCGCTGGGGTTGATCGGCAGGGCGTTCGGCCCGACAAGGGCAATCATCTTCGGGACCTTGTAGCCGGCCAGGTGCTCACGCAGGAACGAGGCGATCTCCCCCTCCGTGACGGTCTTACCCGGGCGCACGGCGATGACCGCGCGGACCTCTTCGTCCCATTCCTCGCTGGGAACACCGAGAACGGCGGCTTCCATCACCGCCGGGTGGGTGTGGAGCAGCTGCTCGATCTCCGAGCTGTAGACGTTCTCGCCGCCGGTCTTGATCATGTCCTTGGCCCGGTCCCGGAAGTAGAGGTAGCCCTGCTCGTCGCGAACCGCCAGATCACCGGTGCGGAGCCAGCCGTCCTTGAGGACCTCCGCGGTGGCGTCCGGTCGTCCGAAGTATCCGGTCATCAGGTTGGGACCCCGAACGCAGATCTCGCCGATCTCACCGACGGCACTGGGGGTGCCGTCGTAGAGGTCTCGGAGTTCGACCTCGGTAAGCAGGTATTCGGTGCCGATCGATCCGTCGATCTCGGGTCGTAGCATGTCCTGCGGCTGCAACCGGGTGACCATCGGACCGGCCTCGGTCAGTCCGTAGCGGAAGAACAGCTCGACATCAGGGATCAACTCGGAGACCGCCAGCTTGTCCGGCATCCGCAGCAACCCGGCACCGGTGTGCAGGGCCTTGAAGTGGCTGCGGAACCCGTCCGTATCGAAGGTGCCCGCCTTGAGCATGCGCCGGATCATGTTGGGTACGAGGAACATGTTGGTGATCGACTCGCGGGCGACGAGATCCGCGATCTCCTCTTCCACGAACTTGTGGACGAGAACGGAGCTGTTGCCGGTCACGTAATGCGGCAGGAACCAGCACAGCAACGCCGCGGAGTGGAACAGCGGGGTCACGATGAGGCCGCGGTCATTCGCCCTGCCCCCGATCCGACAGTCAGCGATTTCGTTGACCGCATTGGTCAATATCGCCGAGTGCGAGAGCACGACGCCCTTGGAGAAGCCGGTGGTGCCTCCGGTGAACAGGATGCAGGCCGCATCCGACGGGCCAACCGGTACGCCGTGGAGTGGCTCCGAGCGCAGAAGGTGGTCGAACTCGTCACCCTCGTGAACGATCGTGACCGGTGCCTTCAGGCCTCCGCTGGTCAGCACCTCCGCGACGGCACCGTCGAAGCCGTCGCCGACGAGCACCACGCGGGCGCCGGTCTCGTTGATCCCGTGCGCCAGTTCGGCGGCTGCCCACCTCCAGTTGTACGGAACGAAGGCAGCCCCGGCGGCCACGATTCCGAGGAAGGTTTCGATACTGAAGGCGGTGTTGCCGGCCAGAACGCCGACGGTGTCGCCGGGCTCGACACCGCGCGCCCGCAGGCCGGCGGCGATCCGCCACGCTCGGTCGGCGAGTTCTCCATGGGTGAGCCGCCGCGTCCCGTCGAAGATCGCTTCGCGCCCGGGCACCAGCCGCTCGTTACGACGAATCGCGTCGACGAGAGTAAACATCGTTCTCCTTAGACGTGCAGGCGTTGTGTGGTCTCCAACACTACGTCAGACGTACGTACGTTCGCTAGTCCCACCCTATATTCTTCCGTCATGCCGCCAACCGAGTCCGCACCGGCCCGCCAGTTCCGCGTCGTGGAATCACGACGGCAGCGCCGCCCCCAGCGGCCACCTTCTCCGACCGCCGAGATCAGGCCCTGCCCGTTGCGCCACTCGCGGACTTCCACCCGCAAAGCATGGCAGCCCCATAACCGAGCAGCCGAGCGCATTGAGGATCGGACATGTACCCATCGGGGTGAAATGACGAATGCCGAGCCCGCACTCGCCGAATCAAGAGCGCCGAATTCGGACACCGGCGCCGAGTCCACTCACCAGGAGCGCACGCCGACCTACGGAACTAGGAAGCTTCCGGCCCTTCTTCATCGCACAGCCGTCGCAGATAAGTGCAGACGGTGCCGTTTCTGCCCGAAAATTCACTGGATTGGACACCTCTGTTGCGCCATGAGAGGTGTGGGCAGTCGTCTATGCAGTCCGAAGCGCCAGCGTCGCGGCGGGACTGCCCGGGACTTGCCGGTGCGGCGCGCGTCACGCACTCCCGCAGGTTCCCACCTCGTCAATCGGTGCCAGTTACAACGCGACACTCATTTCACCGACATGAAGAGCCTGCCCGTCGGGCTTTCTTGCATCGATTGGCGATTCGGCCCCCTGTAACGCCCGCTGCGGCGTCCCTCGCAACTCGTCCTCGTCCTTGCGGACGTAGCCGCAAAACACCACAAACGTCGCCAGTGCCAGAATGTACAGATGCTTAAATGTCCAACCTTGCGCTTGATGTCTACTGTCGTCTACAGTCGGCTTCATCACCGAACGTGGCCTGCGTAACAACTACGGTCTTCGGCTACAAGGTCCCGTCAGGGAAGGAAAATCATGGTCACTTCGCCGGAGCAACCGAAGGTTCCGATTGCTCGGATCGCGGCCGCCAGTCTCGTGGGTACGACAATCGAGTTCTTCGATTTCTTCATCTTCGGGACGGCTGCCGCCCTCGTCTTCAATAAGCTGTTCTTTCCCGCCCTCAGCCCGCTGATCGGCACCCTGGCAGCGTTCGCCACCTTCGGCGTCGCGTTCGTCGCTCGCCCGCTGGGCGCTTTGATCTTCGGTCACTTCGGCGACCGGATCGGTCGCAAGCAGATGCTCGTCACCAGCCTGCTGATGATGGGCCTGGGTACGGTTCTGGTTGGGGCATTGCCCACCTATGAGCAGGTCGGAATGCTGGCACCGATCCTTTTAGTGCTTTGCCGATTACTGCAAGGCCTCGCCCTCGGTGGCGAGTGGGGCGGTGCCGTCCTGATGGCTGTCGAACATGCTCCGAAGGGCAAGCGCGCGTTCTACGGCAGTTGGCCGCAGGTGGGCGTCCCCTTCGGTTTGGTCCTCGCGACCGCGATGTTCTTCTTCGTGAAGCAGCTCTCGGACGAAGCGATGCAGTCGTGGGGTTGGCGAATTCCGTTCTTGCTCAGTGCCGTACTCGTTCTCACGGGTCTGTACATCCGGCTTAAGATCGAGGATTCGCCGGCGTTTGTGGCGCTGAAGATAAACAACCAGGAGGAGCGCTTTCCAGCCGCGGTCGTCTTCCGCAAGGCTTGGAAGGGAGTCATTCTGGGTGCTCTTGCTGTCGCCGCCGCGAACATTCCCTTCTATATGGCGACTGTCTTCGCCTTGACCTACGGCGCTGACGACGGCATCGGAAAGAATTCGATCCTCGGAGCGGTATGTATCGCCTCCCTCATACAAATGGCAACGATCCCGTATGCGGGCATCCTGTGCGACCGGTTCGGTCGCAGGCCGCTTCTCCTGATCGGCTCGGCCGCGACGGTGCTCTTGGCGTTTCCGTTCTTCTGGTTGATCGACACTCACCACCCGTTGGCGATTTTGCTTGCACTGATCTTGGCGCTGCCGATCTGCCACTCACTCACGTACGCACCGCAGGCCAGCTTCATTCCGGAGATCTTCCCGACCCGGCTTCGTTACAGCGGTGCGGGCATCGCGTACACGCTCGGGGGTCTCGTCTTCAGTGCGCCTGTGCCGTTCGTCGCGGCCGCACTATTCGATTCTTTCGATGCAGCGTGGCCGCTGTCGCTCTACATCGCACTCGGTGGTGTCCTCACCTTCTTCGCGGTGGCTGTGTCGAGGGAAACGGTCAACGACGACATCGACTGGAGCGAGCGTCCGGACGAGCGAAACGAAAGCGTCCAGCTTGAAAGTGCACCCGGCGAATACCGCCTTACCGGCGGTGTATGACCTCGTGAGTTGCCCGCCGGACGCCGGACGGTCCACGGTTTTGAAATCTTCCAATCGAGTCCCTAATCACGAAGGATGACGATGACAATGAACGTCGAGAACGAGGGCCCGCTGCACGGGTTGCGAGTGGTCGACATGACCACCTCGTACGCCGGTCCCACCGCCGCGATGTACCTCGCTGATCTCGGTGCCACGGTCATCAAGGTCGAGCGACCGGGCCACGGCGACGACGCCCGCACCTGGGGGCCGCCGTTCGTCGACGGGGCTTCCGCCTGGTTCGCATCGGCGAACCGCAACAAGAAGTCACTGGTGGTCAATCTTCGATCCGACGAAGGACGCGAGGTGCTGCTGCGGCTGCTCGACACCGCGGACGTCTTCCTTCAGAACATGAACCCCGCCAAGCTGGACCGGATGGGCATTGACGGCGAGAGTCTGCGCTCGCGAAACCCGCGCCTGATCTACTGTGCGATGTCTGGCTTCGGCCTGGACGGTCCGGACAGCGAGCTGCCCGGGTACGACCTCGTCGCTCAGGCACGCTCCGGGCTGATGTCGGTCACCGGCGAGAAGGGCGGCAGCCCCCAACGCGTCTCGACCGCCCTGTCCGATGTGGTGACCGGAATGTGCGCCGCGATCGCGATCAACGCTGCTGCGGTGCGGCAGGCCCGCACCGGCGAGGGCGAGATCATCGACGTCTCCCTGCTCGATACCGATCTCGCGCTGATGGCACCCCGGATCGCCTCGTACCTTGCCGGCGAACCGGAACCAGCGCCCAGCGGCGGGACCGACTCGGTACTCGCGGTCTACCAGCCCTTCGAGGCGGCCGACCGCAGCATGGTGATTGCGATCGGCAACGACGCGATGTGGCAGCGGTTCTGCGCGGCCGTCGGACTACCCGACCTCGCTGCGGACCCCGTCCTGGCGGACAACGCCGGACGCCGCGCGCACCGCCCGCGGATTACCGCGGCCGTCTCCGAGCGACTGGCGACCCGGACCGCTGCGGACTGGCTGAATATTTTGGGCGAGGTCGACGTGCCGGCTGCGCTGGTGCAGACACTGTCCGAAGTGGTGAAGGACCCACAGGTGATCGCGCGCGGCGCGCTGATGCCGGTACCGGACTCGGCCGGCGACCTGTTCACCGTGCACAGCCCGTTCCGACTCGCCTCGACTCCGCCCCGTAACGAGCGTTTTCCCGAACTCGGCGCCGACACCCGCGAGGTGCTCCGGGGGCTCGGCTTCAGTCACGACGACGTCTCCGGCCTGCTAGCGGACGGAGTAGTAATGGAATCTTCTGCTACCCGTGAGGAGGTGGCATCATGAGCGTTCTGACCATCGAGCGTGCTGGTGCGGTTACGACGCTGACGATCAATCGACCCGACGCGTTCAACGCACTGAACACCGACGTGATCGGCGCCCTGCTGGAGGCGGTGACCGCCGCGGAGAATGACCCGGCGGTACGTGCAGTCGTGCTCACCGGCAGCGGGGAGAAGGCGTTCAGTGCCGGCGCGGACCTGAAGGAACTCGCCGGCATGGGGCCGGATCGAGCCCGGCAGGTCCTTAGTTCAGGTCAGCAAGCCTTCCGCATCATCGAACGGTCGTCGGTACCGATCATCGCTGCCGTCAACGGAGTCGCGCTCGGCGGCGGTTTCGAGTTGGCCCTCGCATCGACTTTCCCCGTGTTGTCGATGAAAGCGTCGCTGGGACTACCCGAATCGGGACTGGGCCTGATCCCTGGATACGGCGGGACCCAGCGGTTGCCTCGGGCGGTGGGACAGCGCGTGGCGGTGCACCTGATGGTGACCGGTAGTCGCCTCGATGCGGACCGCGCGTACGCGCTCGGACTGACTCCGGTCCCACCGGTCGCGCCTGAGGAGTTACTGGCCGCCGCGACCGGCATCGCCGAGAAGATCGCGGCACAGGGGCCGCTGGCGGTCCGTGCCATCCTGCATGCGCTCGAGGTCGGTCGTGATGCCCCGCTCGATGCCGGACTCGGAGTGGAGACCGGTCTGGCGGCACTCGCCGTGGCGGGAGAAGAATCCACGGAGGGGATCGGCGCGTTCCTCGAGCGCCGTCCCGCGAAGTTCGCGAACCCGGAGGCACAGCGATGAGCGTCGAGCCACTCGAGATCGATACCGACCCGAAGGCCTATCTGGCGTTGCACGACCTGCTCGACGAGCCGGCCGCCGACGCTGCCCTCACCGACCGCGAGCGCGAGGTGCGTACCCGGACCCGTGATGTCGTGGCCCGTGAGGTCGCGCCGCGCGCCGCGCACCTCGACGCCACCCATGAATTCGCCGACGAGAGCGTCCAGGCGCTTGCGGCGGCCGGTCTGTGCGGACTGGTCTTCCCCGAGCACCTCGGCGGCAGCGGTGACACCAACGTGGCCTATGCGGTGGCGATGGAGGAGATCACCGCAGGCTGCGCCGCGACGAGCCTGGTGTTCATGACGCAGATGCACGCCGCCTACCCGATTCTGCTCGCCGGCACCGACGAGCTGCAGCGCCGCTACATTCAGGGTCTGCTCGACGGCTCCCGCTATGGCTCCCTCGGAATCACCGAACCGGACGCCGGGTCGGACGTGTCCAGCCTGACCACCACCGCCACCCCCACCGGTGACGGGTGGTCACTCAGTGGGCAGAAGACGTTCATCACTACCGGTGACCGCGCCGACGTGATCATCTGCTTCGCCACGGTGGACCGCTCCCGTGGCCGTGACGGCATCACCGCCTTCGTCGTCGACGGAAGCTGGGACGGGGTCGGCCACGGACGGCCATTCCACAAGATGGGCATGCACGGCTCGACCACCTCGGAGCTGTTCTTCGACCAGGTGGCCATCCCGCGCGAGAATCTCCTCGGCGAAGAGGGCAAGGGTTGGTCGGTGGTGATGAGCTCGGTGGTCAAATCCCGGATCAGCGCCGCTGCCCAGGGCGTCGGACTCGCCCGTGCGGCCTACGCCCGGACACTGGCTGCGCTGACCCGGTTGCACGGTCACCGACTCTCCGACGAACACACCTTCGCTCTCGCGGACCTGCGCGGCCGAATCCTGCAGGGCCGGTTACTGTTGCATGCGGTAGCCCGCCAGGTCGACACCGATCCGCACCTCACTCCGGGGCAGATCGGGGTGATGAAGCAGTCCTGCACCGACCTCGGTTTCGCTGCCTCGGTTGAGGCCACCCGCATCCTCGGCCCCTACGGTGACCTCACCGACCTCGGTGTCGAGCGGTGCCTGCGAGACGCGAAGGTCACCCAGATCTATGACGGCACCAACGAAATTCAGCGGCTGCTCATCGGCCGCGAGACCACCCGCGCGATGAAGGAGCTCGCATGACATCACTCGAGGGCAAGGTCGCGATCGTCACCGGCGCCGGCCGTGGGCTCGGCCGGGCGATGGCACAGGCGCTCGTCGAGGCCGGAGCCGCGGTGAGTGTCGCTGCTCGTACGGCCACCGAACTCGACAGCTTCGTCGACGAGGCGAAGGCGGCCGGCGGCCAGGCGCTCGCCTGTCCCACCGATATCACCGACGAGGCCTCGGTGGAGCGGATGGTGGAAGCCACCGTGGAAACCTTCGGCCGGGTGGACATCCTGGTCAACAACTCCGGGATCGTCGCCACCACCCCGCTCGTCGAGCAGTCGGCAGACGAATGGGATCGGGTCGTCGCCACCAACCTGCGGGGGACGTTCCTGGCGACGCGGGCGGTCGGTACGCGACTGCTCGCGCAGAAGTCGGGCAAGGTCGTCAACATCGCCTCCAACTTCGCCCTGCAGGGTGTGGCCAACCATGCCGCCTATTCGGCGTCGAAGGCCGGTGTCATCGCCTTCACCCGGTCGATGGCGATCGAGTGGGCGCGGTACGGCGTCCAGGTCAATGCCATCGCTCCGGGATACTTCGCCACCCCACTGAACGCGGAAATGCGTGAGGACGCCGATGCGCTGGCGAAGGTGGTGCGTGCCATTCCCGTCCGTCGGATGGGTGAGCCGGACGAGCTCAAGCCCTGGCTGCTGCTGCTCGCCAGCAAGGACTCGAACTTCATGACCGGCGAAGTCATCGTCATCGACGGTGGCCAGAGCGTCCGCTGACACCGATTCAGGAGAACCAGTGAGTAACGACAGCAAGACGGTCGCCGTCCTCGGCGCCGGAACCATGGGCTCAGGAATCGCGACCGTGATGGCCCGTGCGGGCCACCACACGATCCTCTTCGACATCAACGAGACGAATCTGCAGCGCGGGATCGACACGGTGCACGGCTTCTTCGACAAGAGCGTCAAGATCGGCAAGCTCGACGCCGCCGCCGGCCAGTCCGCCAAGCGTGCCCTCGTCGGTACCACCGATCTCACCGATCTCGCACCGTGCGACGTTATCGTCGAAGCGGTCTTCGAAGACCTCCAGCTCAAGAAGGACACGTTCGGACGCCTCGACGACATCGTTTCGGAGTCAACGCTTTTCCATACCAATACCTCGACCCTGTCGGTGACCGGCATCGCGTCCGGTTCGCGGCTGCCCGAGCGGGTCGTGGGCACCCACTACTGCAACCCGGCACCGCTGATGAAGCTCGTGGAGGTGGCCGACGGCCGGCACACCGCCGACTGGGCGCACAAGGCGACCCTCGAATTCCTCGGTTCACTGGGCAAGACCAGCGTGGTCACCAAGGACCGGCCCGGGTTCATCGTCAACCGTTTCCTGATCCCGTGGGAGAACTCCTGCATCCGTGCCCTAGAGGCCGGTCTGGGCACCAAGGAGTCGATCGATGCGGCCGTCCTCGGGTCCCTCGGTCACCCGATGGGACCGTTCCGACTCCTCGACATCGTGGGCATGGACATTCACCAGCAGGTCGCGACCCGACTGTATGAGCAGTTGCGCGATCCGAGGTTCTTCCCGCCGCCGATGGTCGAACGGATGGTCGCCGCAGGCGATCTGGGCCGCAAGACCGGTCGCGGTTTCTACGAGTACGACAACACCCGACTCTTCGGGTCCTGAGGAGCAGTCATGAGCGAGTCCACTATCGACTTCCCAACGATCGGCGTCCTCGGCTTCGGCACCATGGGTGCCGGGATCGCCCAGGTGTTCGCCGCCGCCGGCCGCACAGTCATCGTCCTCGACACCGACCAGCAGCGGATCGACGCCGGCATCGCGACCGTCGCCGAGTTCCTCGACGGCGGCATCGCGCGGGGTAAGGCGACGGAGGAGGACAAGGCTGCGATCCTCGGCAGGATCACCGGCACGACCGCCGTGGCCGATTTCGCCGGTGTCGACGCCGTCCTCGAGTCCGTCACCGAGAACGCTGCGGTGAAGCAGGCGCTGTTGTCCGAGGTGGCCACCGTCGTGGGAGCGCAGACCCCGATCCTCACCAACACCTCCGCGCTGTCGGTCACCGACCTCGCTGCCGCGCTGCCGAATCCCGCTCGGGTCGCCGGCCTGCACTTCTTCAATCCCGCACCGGTGATGCAGACGGTGGAAATCGTCCGTGCCCTGCAGACCGACGAGACCCTCGTCGAGCGGCTCGTCGATTTGGTGCACGCGCTCGGCGACAAGTTCCCGGTCGTGGTCAAGGACCGTCCCGGCTTCCTGGTCAATTCCCTGCTGCTGCCGTATCTGAACGATGTCATCCAGGAACTTGACGACGAGCTCGCCACCGCCGAGGACATCGACGTCGCCCTCGAACTCGGCCTCGGCTACAAGACCGGGCCGCTGAAGATGCTCGATACCATCGGCCTCGACGTCCACCTCCACGCCACCCAGGCCGCGTACGAGGCGACCGCGGATGCGCGGTACGCGCCGCCGCCGCTGCTGCGCCAGATGGTCGCCGCCGGCCGGCTCGGCAACAAGAACGGCCTCGGATTCCGCACCGAACAACCAAACCACGGGAGCAACTGACATGGCATACGACGACATCCTCACCACCCTCGACGGACCGGTGCTGACCATCACCCTCAACCGTCCCGACGCCGGCAACAAGTTCCGCCACCAGACCTGCCTGGAACTGTTCGACGCGCTGCAGAAGTTCCGCCTCGACCCGCAGCTGCGTGCGGCCGTGCTGACCGGTGCCGGTGAGAAATTCTTCTGCATCGGCGGCGAGCACGACCCGATCACCTCGCTCGACCAGTCCCAGGTCCTGCCGATCATCGACGTCTACCAGGCGATCGACACCATCTCGAAGCCGATCATCGCCGCCGTCAACGGATTCGCGGTCGGCGGTGGAAACGTGCTGCACACCGTGTGTGATCTGACCATCGCCGCCGAGAACGCCGTCTTCCGGCAGGTCGGTCCCATGGTCGGCAGCTTCGACGCCGGATACGGCAGCTGGTACCTCGAGGACACCATCGGCCGCAAGCGCGCCAAGGAGATGTGGTACCTGAACAAGAAGTACAGCGCCGAGCAGGCCCGGGAGATCGGCCTGGTCAACGAAGTCGTCGCCCCGGAAGAGTTGCAGGCCCGGGCCGCCGAGGTCGCCCGCGAGATCACCACCCGCAGCCCACTGGCGATCGGCGGCATGAAGGGTGCCTTCTCCGCCCGGCACAACGGTGTTTCCGGACAGGCCCGCATGGCCCACGACCAGCAGCTCACCCTGTACCTGCAGACCCAGGAGGCGCACGAGGTCAGCGCCGCGTTCGGTGAGCGGCGCCAGCCCAAGCCGGAAAGCTTCTGGTCATGAGTTGGTCGTCAGGGTGGTGGGGTCCGGCGCTGCACGGTGACAACCGTGATGTGCGGGCCATGCTCGACTCCTTCGTCGCCGCCCACGACCCGGTCCTCGGCGACGACCCCACGGCGGTCACCGCTCTGGTCACTGAGCTCGCCGAGCTCGGGATCTGGACCGTCGGCACCGCAGAATCCGCCGGCGGCGGCGGCGCCGGGCGGGAGCTGTCGGTGGTCGCCCTCGAACGTCTCGGCCGGGCCTGGCCCGCCCTGGGATGGGCATCCGCGCAGGCGCATGCGGCTGTCGACGTCCTCGCCGGTGATGATCGCTTCACCGATCTGGTCACTCGGATCCACGCCGGAGCGGCGGCGGTCGCGGTCGTCGACGCCAGCTCACCCCACGTCCGCCTGGCATTGAGCGGTGACACCCTCAGTGGTGCGATCGACCGGGTGGATGCCGCCGCCGAGAGCCCGCACGTGCTGGTGTTGGTCGATGACGACGCTGCCGTGCTGGTTGCCCCCGGTGCTACGACCGCGACACCGCTGCGCCGCACCGGACTCGGCGGCGCCTTCACCCGGTCCCTGGAGGTACAGGCCACCGGCGGTGATGTCCACGAGCTGACAGCAGTCGACATCACCTCCGCCCGGGCGCGGCTGCGAATCGGGGCTGCCGCGGTCGCGGCCGGTATCGCGGGCGCTGCGGCAGAGGACGCCGCGGATTACGCATCCGGTCGCCGCCAGTTCGGCGCCGCGCTGACCGCGATTCCGACCGTGCGGCAGTCCCTGCTCGGGCAGGCCACCCGCTCGGTTACCGCGTTGAGTGCAGTCCTCGCGGCCGGCGACGACGCCGTGCAGACGCTCGCCGTCGCCCGCGACGGTTGCGACGGCGCGATCGACGTCGCTGCCGCCGCGCTGCAATCCCACGGGGGTTACGGCTACCTCGCCGAGTACAGCGCCGAGCGCCGTCTGCGCGACGCGGTCTCGCTGCGCGCCGCGGTCGACACCCAGGGCGGCGCCATCGCGGCCGGACGCACCCTCGTCGGCCTTGCCCCAGCGTCCACCTCCCTCCGGAAGGAGGCGTCATGACGACACCGACGCACGCACCGCTGGCCGAGGTGCTGGGTGGGCAGTACACCCCGATCGACGATGAGACCGCCGCAGCGTGGCGGGCAGCCGGGTGGTGGGAAGGCCGATCGATCCGGTCACTGCTCACCGAAGCCGCCGAGAAGAACCCGGACCGTGTCGCCCTGGTCGGCCACCGGACCAACGGCGGCCGCGTCACCCGCACCTACCGGGAGTTCGACCGCAACGCCCACCAGGCGGCCGGCGTCTTCGCCTCGCTCGGGGTCGGGGTCGGTGACGCGGTCGTGCTGATGCTCCCGAATTGGGTCGAATATCCCGAAATGGTGTTCGGGATCAACGAAATCGGGGCAATCTATGTCGGCATCCCGGTCGCCTACGGGGAAAACCAGGCCGCCGCGATTCTGCGCCGCAGCAAAGCGAAGGTGCTGGTTGTCCCACGTCGCTGGCGCAGCAACGACAACCTCGAACTCGCCCGCACCCTGCGCGCCCAGATTCCCACGCTCGAGCACATCGTCGTCCTCGACGAGGACGGCGCGGACCTTCGCTGCGGCGAGTCCCTCTGGTCCAGCCACGCTCAGGCCCCCCTCCGGGACTTCCCGGATCCGGATCCGAGCCGGGTCTGCTACTTCGGTTTCACCTCCGGCACCACCGGGGAACCCAAGGGCGCCATGCACAGTCACGACACCCTCATCTATTCCATTCGTAGGCAGGCGGAGCATGTCGGACCGAAAGTGTATGGCGAGCATATGATTCAGCTCGTCGCGTCACCGGTCGGTCATCACACCGGGTTTGCGTGGGGCATCGTGTTCACCGTGCTCCTGGCCGGGACCGCGGTGCACGTGGACCGCTGGGAACCGAATTGGGGTGCACAGGTGATCCGCGACGAAGGCATCACCACGTTCTTCGGTGCCCCCACCTTCCTCCAGGACATGCTGCGCACCGATTTGGCCGGGGACCCGAACTGCCCACTGAAGTGCCTGGTGATCGCCGGTTCGTCCGTGCCACGGAATTTGCCCGCCCAGGCGCAGGCGGCGCTTGGCGCCTACATCTGTCCCGCCTGGGGCATGACCGAGTGCAGCATCATCATTTCCTGCACCCCGGCCGAGCCGGCGGACATCCAGCGCACCGACGGATCCGTCTTCGCCGGTTCGGAAGTTCGGGTTGTCGACCTGGACGGGAACGCGGTACCCGCCGGTGAGATCGGGGACCTGTTGATGCGCGGCCCGGCAGTGATCTACGGCTACTACGACCGGCCGGATGCGACCGCGGACGCGTACCTCCCGGGGCTGTGGTTCAGGACCGGGGACCGGGCAAGCATCGACGAACACGGCTGGGTATCGCTGCGCGGGCGCACCAAGGACATCATCATCCGCGGCGGCGAGAACATCCCCGTCACCGACGTCGAATCGGTCATCTTCGACCATCCCGACGTGGTCAACGCTGCCGTCGTCGGGCTCCCCGACGAGCGACTCGGCGAACGAATCTGTGCGGTCTTGGTCGCCAAGGCCGAGCGCCCGGAGCTTACCGTGGACACGCTCGGGGAATACCTGCTCGCGCAGGGACTCTCCAAGCATTACCTACCCGAACGGGTCGTCAACCTTCCTGAACTACCGATGACGCCGAGCGGAAAGATTCAGAAGTTCAAACTGCGGGAGATGATCGGGTGAGTAACCTGGAACTGCCCCTCGCCGGTGTGAAGGTCCTGGACCTGTCCACCCTGTTGCCCGGACCCCTCGCGACCCTGATGCTGGCAGACGCCGGCGCGGATGTGATCAAACTCGAGCGACCGGGCCGAGGCGACGAAATGCGCACGTATGAGCCGAAGTTCGGTGAGGCAAGCGCAAACTACGCCGTACTCAACCGCGGCAAGCGCGCGTACGCGGTCGACTTCAAAGACCCGACCCAGCGCGACCGGGTTCTCGAGCTCGCGGCCCAGGCGGACGTCGTGATAGAGCAGTTCCGGCCCGGTGTCGCCGACCGACTCGGACTCGGATATGAGGCGATGAAGGCGGTCAACCCGCAGGTCGTGTACTGCTCGATCACCGGGTACGGCCCCACCGGAAGTCATGCCGCGCGCGCTGGCCACGACCTGAACTATCTGGCCGAGTCCGGGCTGCTCGGAGTCGTCGCCGACGCCAGCGGTGCCCCCGCACTGCCGGTGACGGTGCTGGCCGACATCGCGGGCGGAACCTATCCGGCGGTGGTCAACATCCTGCTCGCGCTGCGCCAGGCCGAGCGCACCGGGGAAGGCAGCCACCTCCAGGTGTCGATGGCGCACAACCTGCAGATGCTCGGCTACGGCTACTTCGCCGCCCACCAGGCGGGGGGACAGTGGCCTCGGCCCGGCGCCGAACAACTGACCGGCGGCAGTCCCCGCTATCACATCTATCCCACCTCCGACGGCCGACACATTGCCTGTGCCGCCCTGGAACAGAAGTTCTGGGACCGGCTCGTCGAACTCGTCGGCCTGGACGACAAGTTCCGTGACGACGACGGGCAGGAACAGGCGGTCATTGCGGCCCTGGCAGACGTCTTCGCCTCCCAAACCGCGCACCACTGGAGCACCATCCTCGATGGCGAGGACGTCTGCACCGTCATCGTCGCCACCTGGGACGAAGCGGTCCAGGCAGGTCTGGTCGACGTCTCTGGTCCGGATCGTGTGTCCGCACCCGACACCGACGGTGCGTCGTTTGCGACGTTCGCCAGCCCTGTCGACCCGGCGCTGCGAAGGGACGCAGACACCGTGCCGTACCCCACACTTGCCTCCCTGCCCGACGGTTCTCCCTGGTCCTGAGACCGCTTGTACTCGAAAGGAACACGCATGCGCGCCGCACTGGTCAAGGAATTCGGGCCCCCGTCCACCCTGGTGGTCGAAGAAGTCCCGGATCTGGTTCCGGGACCCGGTGAGGTCGTGATCGAGGTCGGTGCATCCAGCATCAACTTCCCGGACATCCTCGTCGTCGAGGGCACCTACCAAAACCTTCCGACTCGGCCGTTCAGCCCAGGCAAGGAAGCGGCCGGACGAGTGATCGGGGTCGGCGAGGGTGTCGATCGCATCGCCGTCGGTCAGCGAGTCCTGACTCTGGTCGAATACGGCTGCTACGCCGAACAATTGGTGGTGCCCGAGGATCTCGTGATGGAGATTCCGGACAGCCTCGGTTACGAACAAGCAGCGGCCGCCGGATTGGTGTACTCCACTGCCCACTTCGGATTACTGCGTCGGGGTCAGCTGAAGCCGGGAGAGACGGTGCTCGTCACCGGTGCCGGAGGCGGCGTCGGATCGGCCGGCGTGCAGTTGGCGAAGGCCTGCGGCGCCCGGGTCGTCGCCCTCGCCCAGGACGAGGCCAAGGCCGAGCTCGCCCGGCGTCAAGGCGCCGACGTCGTCCTCACCTCGACGCCGGATACACTGCGCGACGATCTGCTCGCCGCGACCGACGGCAAGGGCGTCGACGTCGTTCTGGAAATGCTCGGGGGTGACTTCCTCACCCAGATCATCCGCGCCACCGCGTGGGAAGGGCGGATCGTCATCGTCGGGTTCGCCTCCGGCGGACAGAACCCGATCAAGCCCGGTCACATCCTGGTCAAGAGCATCAGCGTCGTCGGGCTGCAGAGCAGCGACTACCGCGACCGCGATCCCGCCCTGACGCGCGCGACGATGGCCGAGATCTTCGACTTGCTCGACCAGGGCAAACTGGACGCGGCCGTCGACACCACCTTCCCCCTCGACGAGGTCGGTGACGCCCTGCAGTACGTCAAAGACGGCAAGGTCAAGGGCAAGGTTGTGGTCACGACCGGGCTCGGCTGATGACACTGTGGTTCGACGACCTGACAGTGGGACGGTCGTGGAACAGCTCGACGCGGACGGTCACCGAGGCCGACGTCGGCGACTTCGCCACCGGGGATCGCAATCCCTTGCACACCAGCGCGGAATACGCGACGCGCACCGTGTTCGGCACCCGCATCGCCGACGGTCTGCTCGGCCTCACCCTCGCCCACGGACTGATGTGGACCCTCACCGGTGAGCCCGACGACTCGATCCCCGCTTTTCTCGGCGTCAAGGACTGGCAGTTCGTCGGGCCCATCCACTTCAAGGACACCGTCCGCGCTGAGTACGCGGTCGTCGCCCAGCGGCCCTCGACTACGAAGGCGGCCCGCGGTGTTGTCGAGTTCGCGGTCACCGTGCTCAACTACGACGCCGTTGTCCAGAAGGGTGTCCAAGCGATGCTCATTGTGAAGGAGAATCAATGATCGGGGCATACCTCTATGCCGCCGCACGTACCCCGTTCGGCCGTTTCGGAGGAGCGCTCGCCGGCGTGCGTCCAGACGACCTTGCCGCCACCGCTGTCTCAGGTGTGCTTGCCAAGGTTCCGCACCTCGATCCGGAGACGGTCGGGGAGGTCGTCTTCGGCAACGCAAACGGAGCGGGCGAGGAGAACCGCAACGTCGGCCGCATGGCTGTGCTATTGGCGGGACTACCGACGAGCGTGCCGGCCACGACAGTGAATCGGCTGTGCGGATCCTCACTGGACGCGGCGATGATCGGCTCCCGGACTGTTGAGTCGGGGGACGCCGACCTCGTCGTGGTCGGGGGGGTCGAATCGATGACCCGTGCCCCCTGGGTACTGCCGAAGCCGTCGCGGGCATACCCTGCGGGAGACGCCGCAGCGGTGTCGACCACGCTGGGGTGGCGTCTGGTGAACCCGAAGATGCCGGCGGAATGGACGGTGTCGTTGGGTGAATGCAATGAAATGCTGGCGGACCGATTCATGATTTCTCGCGAGCGGCAGGATGCGTTCGCAGTCCGGTCACACCGCAACGCCGATATCGCATGGACGGGTGGGTTTTACGATGATCTCGTGGTGGGTGTTCCGGGTGCGGATCTGCGCCGCGACGAGGGGATCCGCCCGGAGTCGACAACCGAAAAGTTGTCGGGACTGACCCCGTCATTTCGACCAGGTGGGACGATTACCGCGGGCAATGCGAGCCCACTCAACGACGGCGCGTCGGCGTTGCTTCTGGGCTCTGCCGACGTATCAGATCGGATCAAGGCCGCGCCGTTGGCACGGATCGCCGGACGCGGAACTCATGCGCTCGACCCGCAGGCCTTCGGATTCGCTCCCGTGGAGGCCGCCAACAAGGCATTGGATCGAGCCGGGATCCGCTGGGACGACGTGGGAGCGGTCGAACTCAACGAGGCGTTCGCGGTGCAGACGCTGGCCTGTATCGACACCTGGAAGATCGACCCCGACATCGTCAACACCTGGGGTGGAGCGATCGCGATCGGCCACCCACTCGGCGCATCCGGGGCCCGAATCCTCGGAACTCTCGCGCATCGCCTGGTCCGCGATCGACTGCGGTGGGGTGTGGCAGCCATTTGTATCGGAGTCGGCCAGGCCCTGGCCGTCGTTCTCGAAAACGTCTCGTCCGAAACGGAGCAACCATGACAGTCCCCACAAGCGTTGGTGTCTACGGCGGCGGCAGAATGGGTGCGGGAATCGCGCACGCCTTTCTTCTTGCCGGCGCCACCGTCACCCTCATCGAAGCCGACGACAACGCCGCCGCAGCAGCAACGAACCGTGTTCGCGCCAGCCTGACCAAGGCCGCCGAACGCGGAACACTCACAGAGTCGGTCGAAGAGGTTCTCGATCGGGCGAAGGCCATTACTGATCCGGCAAGCCTCGCGGGGTGTGGCCTCGTCGTCGAAGCAGTACCGGAAATCGTTGATCTCAAGGCTCGGGTTCTTCAGCGGATCGAGGTGTTCGCCCCGAACGCGGTGGTAGCCACGAACACCAGTTCGCTCTCCGTCGACCAGCTGGCTGCAGGTCTGGTCCGTCCCCAACGGTTCCTCGGCCTGCACTTCTTCAACCCGGTCCCGGCCAGCGAACTGGTGGAAATCGTCGTCGGCGCCAAGACCGAGGCGCAACTGATCACAGATGCCCAGGGATGGGTGACCGCATTGGGCAAGACCGCCATCACCGTCACGGATTCTCCCGGATTCGCATCCTCCCGGCTCGGCGTTGCCATCGCGCTGGAAGCGATGCGGATGCTCGAAGACGGTGTGGCCTCGGCCGAAGATATCGATACCGCGATGACCTTGGGCTACAAACACCCGATCGGACCGCTGCGCACCACGGACATCGTCGGACTGGATGTACGGCTGGCAATCGCGGAACATCTCGCCCGCGAAGTCGGTGATCGTTTCGCGCCACCGGCAATCCTGCGCGAGAAGGTTGCCGACGGACACCTCGGCCGAAAATCCGGCCAAGGGTTCTACTCCTGGTGAGTCCCGCCCGCGGCGTCAAATTTTGAGCCGACCGGGTAGCTGTCAGAGTCCCGACGGGCGGGACTCGACAGCAACCAGCTCCAACCGAACCACCGTTCACCGCGTGTGCGATCCTCGACTGGCGCCTGGTGTGCCAAATCTGGAACCGTATGGCGCTGAAGGTAGTTCGACACAGCCGAACTTTTGCCCCAACTGGCCGCCTCCCTGCAAGGGCCCGTGCGGCAATATTCGGGGGCCGTTCCGACAACGTGCCGAAGCGTGCACCACTCCCCGACCTGAGCTCGCTCAACGCGAGTGTCCCGGCAAGCATGGGGCAGCAATCGCGGCCCGCCCTCTACGTACCAAGTCGCCAGCGGTCTCGCCGCCCTCCCCACCACCGATAAGACCGCCACCACTTGGAAGCTGCTGGGACGGGTCTCCGAGCGACCGATCGTGGCACGCTCTACCCCCCTCGACTCCCTTCCACGCCGTCCGTGCGGACTGGCCGTTGATATGCAGCAGCCTTACCGCCACGTCCGCGGCCGCGGACGAAGCGGGTACAAAGATACGCAGCACAACATGCGCCGGGATTGTTGGAGAGCTTTCGACCCGCGGCATAAGCCTGGCAGTGCCGTCCATGACGCATGGATACCGAACGGACCAGAACTTTGACCGGCACAACTGTCGTCGGTGACATGGCGACGCGACATCGGTCCAGTCCTGCCTTGTCCACTACGAGTGATACCGTCGGTCTAATGCGAACGTCGAACATTAGCACGAAGGAGGCGAGCAATGCCCACAACGACTGAGGACGGCACGGCACGCAAGGTGATCGGGCAGGCTGTGCTTCGGCCGCGCCAACAAGTCGAAGAAACACTCAAGGCCGCGATCCTCTCCGGCGATCTGAAGAGCGGGGAGATGCTTCCACCGGAGGCGGAACTAGCTCGCCAATTTAATGTCAGTCGGACGACCTTACGTGAAGCGTTGCGCGTCCTCTCGTCCCAGCATCTGATCAACAAGGTTCCCGGTGCGCGTGGGGGCAATTTCGTCCAATCCGTCGATTATCGATCGCTCGGCACCGTCATGACCGAAGCCGTCGACAACCTCCTGACCCTGGGAAGCATCCATTTCGACGAGGTCGCCGACGTTCGCCAGCAGCTTGAGGTTCCCGCCGTACGACTGGCGGCCGTGAACCGCAGCGAAGACGACCTGGCCGAACTTTCCAGCATTGTCAGCAGGCAAAAAACAGCGTCGGTGGATGACCCCGAGATCCCGGACCTCGATCGCCAGTTCCACACGCTGATCGCCCGCGCATCTGGAAACCGTGTGCTGGCGTCACTCGTCGCGGCACTTCACCACGCCACTGAGCCCGTCCACTACTTGGACCTATCACCCGATGTGGGTCGCGAAACCGTACGCCAGCACGGCGCGATCCTTCGGGCGATCAAAAGCCAAAATCCCGATGCGGGTGAGAAGGCGATCGTCGTGCACCTCACCTACCTGCGCCGACACATTCTTGCTCACCGCGAGGGGTGAGCGGATCTCGACGGACACTCCTCACAGAGTTCCCTCATTGCCGACGAGGCCCTGGCCAGCACCGACGATCTCGCGCGGTCAAGTCGCCGAGTCGTTCCTCGAGAACGCCGCGGGCAGTGAGTCCTGGCGATTCACCACGTTCCTGTACGCAGTCGGCCAGGACAGCCCGCGAGACCGAATGAATCGATTCACGATCAGAAGCCTGACCGACTCACGATAGGAGCCGCACCCCCTCCCGGTGGTAGATCACCCGCCTAGCGACCCATCGTCTCCGGTAGAAGAAGGTTCCTGGAGCCGGGCCGACACCTGCATCTTCGCTTAGCCGGCGGGCGGCATCGCTCCGACTCTTGAGGCCGAGTACCTCCGCCAGGACTTGATAGGTGTGCTCGCCGAGCAGCGAAGCACTCGCACGGGAAGGCGGTCGACTGCGCCGAAGCCAAGGGGCGAGGCCGGCGTGGGGTCGGTACCGACGCCTGGCTGCTCCACCATGGAGAACATGGGGTTGTCAGCGGATACTGGCAGCTGATAGCCGGGGGCTGCACTTGGCTACGCCCCAACACAACTCGCACGGCCCTGCCGCGTAGCGTGCCGACACCACTATCCGGTGTGGCGTCCGCTGTAGGCGCACAACACTCCCCAGGCCACGGCGACACCGGCGACCTTGGCCTTGGTCGCGGCATCGGGCAACGCGAGCCCGAAGACCGCGGCATCACCGAAATCGGAGACCACCCGGACCGCGACCGCGGCGCGCAGCGCCGCCCCGGCCGGTGCCGCGGCGAGGGCAAGTCCGCTCGCCACATCGCGCACCCCACCGCCCGGATCACCGTCGCGACCTCGGACGGGACAGCGCCGTCGGCGCGGGTCAGCTTGCAGGGCTTCGCGAGAAGCTTCGGTGAGACGATGATTGCAGCACTGTATGCGGCGGTCAGGACACCCAGCACTCGGGGAAGGACAGGCGCGATGGAAGACCGCATGGCGGTCGGGTACCCCGCACCGGCGCCTCCCACGCCGCAGCCGGGCGGTTCACGTGCACCGGACAGCGGTCAGCAGCGGCGTCGGCGAAGGCTGGTCTGGGCGCCGTCACCGGCTTCCTGACCCCGATCTAGGCGCACCTCGCAGGGCACGACGGCTACGTTGCATTCTCCGGCGACAAGGTCTCGCTCGTCGTCCTCGACCTGGCCCGTCGCGTAGCGTCGCGTCGCGTCGAACCCAAGGTGGCGGTGGTTTCTTCGATTCCGGGCGACGAACACCCCGCCGCCGAACCCGATCCGCGGGGCGGACAGGTCAGGCGTACCCGCTGCTGTGCCGTGGTGATGCCGAGGACGTTGGTCTCCTCGTGGGTGTAGGGGTCGAGTTCGTAGGTGAACAGCCCGGCGATGGTGGTGCGCGCCGGGCGGGCGTTGGCCCTTTCGATCTGTTCCAGCGCGTCCAGCAGGTTGGTCATCGGCGGGTCGTACATCACGACTCCCCCATCCGTTGAGGTCCCACCCCCTCCCTACATCACAATGTGCCATTTCTATGTTGCAACTCGAGAGTGTGGCGGCCACCAACACAGCAGATGAGCGTCGTTAAATCGGCGCCGTTGCACGAACAAGGCCCCCGCCAATTAGCGAGGGCCCCAACGCTTCTAGCTGTTTACAGGTAGTCGACCTCCTCCTCGGAGACCCTCCGGCCGGTTCCCAGCTCGATCAGGGCGACCTTGGCGGCGACGAACTCCTCGTGTGAATCGCCTCCGATCGATGCGCGGTAGCGAGCGCGCGGCCTCCAGTTCGGCGGACCCCTCGACGATTGCAGTGTTGGACATGTACATCCCTCTCGTTGTCGGTGACTCTTACTTCACAATGTGACGTTGTGTTGTTCAAACGAGGTGTGCAGTGGGCGTGTAGTACCGGCGTTTCGCCTGTGTCATGTGTGCGCAGACGACGCATCCAGAAAAGGGCCGAAGGGGAGTATCTATGCGCAGGAGACGATTGAGTGCATCCACCAGGCTGCAACTGGTCATGTTGCCGGCCGCCGCGGTATCGATCGCACAGGCGGCGACCACGATCGCGTCGCCGATGTTGGCGATGTGGGCATTTCTCATCGCCGGCCTCGGCGCGCACGCGTGGTACCGGGCGGCCGAACCGAAGCCGCACGACGGCCGTCGGCCGTCGGCCGTCGGCCGTGACGGCACCCGTCTCGCACCCGTCGCGGGGCCGCGCAATGCGCTCGCACGGGAGAAGGGGACGTGTCATCGTCGCAGTTGGGCGGCCTGATCCGGGTGTCGGACCGTGCGGGCCGGTGATCGGCGGATCCACCGCGGCCGGGTGTGCGGACCCGCTACCGTTCTTGGGTATGGGGACCACCTTCCACGGGCCGAGCCCGTGGCCGCACATCACCCGGGCCATCCGCACCCGCGGGTCC
>NZ_JBHUSF010000131.1:0-23057 GCF_042673295.1 Rhodococcus sp. NPDC057014 | reverse complement strand
AGTCGGCTCCGTCTCCGATCTCGCCGAGAAGGCGTTCCAGGCGCAACCGGTTGATGGCGGCCAGCTCGGTCCGCAGGATCCTGCGCTCCGTCGCGGCGTCGTTGCCGAGACGCGCGTGCAGCACGTCGAGCAGTTCCTGCGCCGACCGACCGGACGCGCACACCAGGTAGACGTGCCCGAACTTCTGCTCGTACTCCTCGTTGCCCGACCGCAGGCGCGCGCGGACGTCGTCGTCGGCGGACGCGACCGCCGACTGTTCGCGCGCCGACGACGGGTTGTCCGCGCGGTCGCCGATCCGCGGATGACCGGCCAGCGCCGCGTCGACCTCGGACTCGGTCAGGTCGGCCAGCACGTCGTCGGCGGCGGTGTGCAGCGCGTCGGCGGACGGGAACGGCCGCCCGGCGGCCACCCGCTGCGCCCACACCGTCGACGCGCAGCACTGCACCAGCAGGTCGACGGCCCTCGCGTCGCTCAGTGCGTTGAACGCGATCAGGCCGGGCGGTTCGGTCATGACGGCTCCTCGCTCGTGCGCCTTTTCGGTACCTCTGGCTACCACTATGGCGCACAGGGCGCAGCCATTCGGGGTCAGCGGCCGAAGCCCTCGAGCAGTCCGGTGTACTTCTTGGGCAGGGGAGCTGCGAACTCGCCGCGCGCGCCGGTCCGCAGACCGAGCGTCACGAGGGACTGCACCATGAGGGTCGCGGCTGCCACGCCGTCGACCACCGGCACGCCGAGTTCCGCCGAGATGACGGCGCACAGGTCCGCCATGCCCGCGCAGCCCAGCACGATCGCGTCCGAACCGTCCCGGTCGAGGGCGACGCGGCAGGCCTCGGTGATCACCTTCACCGCGTCCGGGTCGCGGTCGAGGTCGAGGACCGCGATCTCGCACGCGTGCACCCCGAGGCAGAAGCGTTGCATGCCATACCGTTCGGCGAGTTCCCACGCCCGTCCCCGGGTGCGTCCGAGTGTCGTGACGACACTGAACCCGCGGCCGAGGAAGCTCGCGGTGTGCATGGCCGCCTCGGCGATGCCGAGCACGGGGCCGGAGGCCAGTTCCCGCGCCGCGTCGAGACCCGGGTCGCCGAAGCAGGCGATCACGTACCCGTCCACGCCGGCCTCCTCGCCGCGCGCGATCTCCTCGAGAAGCCCGGGGACACTGAGTGCTTCGTCGTAATGACTCTCGATCGAGGCGGGGCCCATCCGCGGGCTCACCGCCTCGACGAGCGTCCCGGGCCCGGCGACGGAGCGGGCGCAGTCGCCGATCTTGTCGGTCATCGCCCGGGTGGTGTTGGGATTGACGATCTTGATGTGCACGTTCCTCGACCTACACCTCGGCCGGGGCCGTGCGGTGCGCACGACGCGCGCCGGTGGACAGCGCGAAATAGCAGAGGAATCCGATGCCCATGCCCAGGAACCACGAGTACTGGGCGGCGCCGGCCATGCCCCACACGTCGAGGCCGAACGGCTGGGCCTTGAGGATCACGGGAACCATCGCGACGATCGCGCCGACGACGGTGGAGATGATCGCGGCCGGGTTGTAACCCTTCTTGTACCAGTATGTTCCGTCGTGCGACATGGTGAACATGTCGTCGAGGACGATCCGCTGCCTGCGCACCAGGTAGTAGTCCGCGATGAGGATTCCGAACAGCGGCCCGATGAAGGCGCCGAGTGTCTCGAGCGTGTAGTGGATCACCTCCGGGTTGTTGTACAGGTTCCACGGGGTGATCAGGACCGATCCGACGGCGGCGATCATTCCGCCCGTGCGCCAGCTGATGCGCTGCGGGCTGACGTGCGAGAAGTCGAAGGCCGGGGACACGAAGTTGGCGACGATGTTGATGCCGATGGTGGCGACGATGAAGGTGAGCAGGCCGAGGACGACGGCGAACAGGTTGTCCATCTGCGCGACCGTCTCGACCGGATCGGTGATCAGGCGGCCGTACACGGGCAGCGTCGCCGACGCGGTGACGACGGTGAGGATCGAGAAGAACAGGAAGTTCACCGGGAGTCCGAGGAAGTTGCCGCGCTTGACCGCGGCGAACGTCTTTCCGTACCGGGAGAAGTCGCCGAAGTTGAGCATCGGGCCCGAGAAGTACGACACGACAAGGGCGATCGCGCCCAGCACCACGGGAACGGCCGACCAGCCGGTGTAGTTCACCTCGCCGAGGTTCAGGCTGATGTTCGACCAGCCGGCCTCGCTGATCAGATAGATGGCGAGCATCAACATCACGACGTAGACGGCGGGGCCGCAGAAGTCGATGAACTTGCGGATGCTTTCCATGCCGCGCCAGAAGACCAGCGCCTGCAGCACCCACATCGTCATGAAGCCGGCCCAGCCGAGCGCCGACAGTCCGAGGAATCCGTGCTCGTGCACGTCCGCCCAGGGCGCCAGGCCCGGCCAGATCTTCAGACCGAGGATCACGAACGCGTGTGACGCCAGGTAGGTCTGGATTCCGTACCAGGCCACCGCGATGAGTCCGCGGATGACGGCCGGGACGTTCGCCCCCAGGACGCCGAAGGCGCTGCGGCACATGACCGGATAGGGGACACCGGTGACCTGGCTGGGCTTGGCCACCAGGTTCGCGAACACGTTGACGATCGCGATGCCGACCACCAGGGCGACGAGGACCTGCCAGCTGGTCAGCCCGAGCGCGAACAGGCTGCCCGCGGTGACGTACCCGCCGACGCTGTGCACGTCGGACATCCAGAACGCGAAGATGTTGTACGACGACCACGACTGGGTCTTCAGCGGCGCGAGGTCGTCGTTGGTCAGTCGAGGGTGGTAGCCGGGTTTGATCAGCCCGGCGCCGGCCAGGTGTGCACCGGGGACGGTTTCCCCTTCGGAGGAGGAGGGCGCTGTCTGAGTCATCGTTTTGCTCCCTGGTGCAGTCCGGAGACGACTGCTTCGACGTGAGGGTGCCTCGGTGAAAAGCACACCACCGAAGCGCTGGGAGCAAAAGTAGTTTTCGGATATTTCCTGACTGTGACGGCGAAGATATATTCTCGCGGGCGCCCGGTCGGGCCGAGAATATATCTTGCCGCCCGGCCTACCCGGGCGTGTCCCGGAAGATTCCGGTGTCCGTGGGCAGGGCCGCGATCACCGTGTCGAGTTGTTCGTTGTGCCGATCGGTGGCCGCCTTCAGCGCGGCGGCGTCCCGGGCGAGGAACGCCGCGAGCATGTCGCGGTGTCCGAGGTGCAGCCGCAGCCGCTCCGGGGTGTCGACCTGCGACATCGGCTGCACCGGCTCGGTGATGTTCCACGCCGCCTCGAACATGTGCAGCAGCCGCTGCATCCGGCACGGCGACGCCAGGGCGAGGTGGAAGTTGCGGCTCTCCCGGTGGTACGCGGTCAGGTCGTCCTCGAGAACCGAGCGGTCGAGCGCCGCGTACGTCTCCCGGGCCCTCGTGTCGTCGGCCTCGTCGGCCAGGGTGATGGCCACCGAGTGCGCCGCCGACTCGAGGACGCCCCGCACCAGGTAGAGCTCCTCGAGTTCGTCGACGGTCAGCCGGGCGACGGTGTATCCGGCGTTGGCCCGGTGATCGACGAGACCCTCACCGATCAGCGTCTTCAGCGACTCCCGGATCGGGATGCGGCTGACACCGAAGTGCTCGGCCACCTCGTCCACCGGAATCGGGGTGCCCGGCGGGGCGCCGCCGCTGAGGATCACCCGGCGCAGTTCCTCCAGGATCACGGTCTGCGAGCTGCCGGGATCCCGGTTGGCCAGGTTCGCGACCAGCACAGACGGTCTTCGTGGGGGCATCGGGCCGTCCTCAGGCCGGGTGGACGGTGCGCCAGTGGCGGGCGATGTCGATGCGGCGGGCGACCCACACGTCGTCGTGGGACTGCACGTGGTCGAGGAAACGCTCCAGCGCCGCGGTGCGGGCGGGCCTGCCGACGATGCGGCAGTGCAGACCCACGGACAGCATCTTCGGCGCCCCGGCCGTGCCCTCCGCGTACAGGACGTCGAAGGCGTCCCGCAGGTGCGCGAAGAACTGTTCGCCGCTCGGGAAACCGCCGGGCGAGGCGAACCGCATGTCGTTGGTGTCGAGGGTGTACGGCACCACCAGATGGTCGACGAGGCCCTTCCCGGGGGCGTCGACCTTCACCCAGTACGGCAGGTCGTCGGCGTACGAGTCGGAGTCGTACTCGAAGCCGCCGTGCTCGACCACCAGCTTCCGGGTGAGCGGGGAGTCGCGGCCGGTGTACCAGCCCAGCGGCGCCTCACCGGTGAGGTCCCGCAGGATCTCCACGGCCTCCGCCAGGTCCCTGCGTTCGGCGTCCTCGTCGGACAGCTGGTACGACTTCCACCACAGGCCGTGGCAGGCGATCTCGTGGCCGAGTTCGCGAAACGCGCTGACGGCCTCCGGGTTCCGCTGCATGGCCTTGGCCACCGCGAAGATCGTGAGCGGCAGTCCGCGCCGTTCGAACGCCCGCAGCACCCGCCACAACCCGGCGCGGGAACCGTACTCGTAGATCGATTCCATGCTCATGTGCCGGTTCGGGAACGGTTGCGCACCGACCATCTCGGACAGGAACGTCTCCGACGCGTCGTCGCCGTGGAGGACGTTGTTCTCGGCGCCCTCCTCGTAGTTGAGGACGAACTGGACAGCGATCTTCGCGCCGCCCGGCCACTGCGGATCGGGCGGGTGCGGCCCGTATCCGACCAGGTCACGGGGATAGCTGTCATCGAAACCGTGAGTCATGCCGTCAACCCTGCCCGACCCGCGTCGGTCAGGGAACCCCACAACCGCAACCGCGCCATGCCGCCGTCCGGGAAGATGTCGAGCCGGGCCTCCGTGACGGGCCGGTCGCTGTCGATGACGAAGCGGTGCCTCGTGTCGGGCTGCAGGCGCGTCCGCGGGAGCAGTTCCGTCCACTCGCCGTCGCCGTCCCGGCCGAGGAGGCTCGCCTCACCGGGGGCATTGCCGAGGAAGTAGGACGTGTCGAGTTCGGCCAGCGACACCGTGCCCTGGGCGGCGAGCCGGATCTCGACCCAGTCGTTACCGTCGTCGCGGCGGCGGGACGTCTCCCAGCCGTCGCCCATCACCCGGGCGAGACCGGGGAGCAGCATGTTCTGCGGCGACCCGTAGAACATGTTGGAACAGGACGTGACTCGGGCGCCGTTCTCGAGGGCCGCGAGATCGACGGGGCCTGCGTCGAGGAAACGGGGGTCGGGACGGCCCTCGCCGTGCACCCGGAGCCGGGCGACGCCGCCGTCCGGGTGCATCGTGAGCTTCACGTGCGTCCACCGTGCGCCGGAGTCGACCGCGAACGGATTCTCGGTGTCACCCTGAACGGGGCTGCGCTCGACGATCGTGGTCCAGTCGGCGGCGACCAGTTCGTCGGAGGACGGGTAGCCGTCGACGGACGCGGCCTGCACGGAGATCTCCGGCGGGTAGTTGCCCTTGAACCAGGCGGTGTCGACCACGACGCCGCGCACCACACCGGGAACCCCGAGCCGGACGATCGCCTCGTCCGTGCCCGCCACCCGGCGCCGGCGGGTCTCCCAGCCGTCGTACACCTGACCCTTGTGCCCGAACGTCGCCGGCTGGTACTCGGCGGCCGTCGGGCGGATGAGGTTCTCCCGCTCGGCGAACAGCTCGTCGTTGGCCCACACGACGGCGCCGCCGAGTGTGCGTACGGCCAGGTCCGGCAGACTCCGGAAGCTGGGCGGGGTCAAGGCGTTCGGGGTCACGGGTGCTGGTACCTCCTGATCGGGCGTGGGGCCAGTGTAGGACCTCGGAGGCGGTGGTGCGGGTGGTCCTCGCGGGCGGGGAGGCGGTCAGATCTCCGGGACCACCGCTCGGGTGAGGAGGTCGCGGAGCGTGTCCACCGTGCATCCGGGGGCCTGCACGCGGACCACGTCCTCGTCGAACGCTCCGCACGCCAGCCCCCGCAGCACCACCGTCGCGAGGGCCTGCGCGGTGGCCGGTTCGTCCATCACCCCGCCGCCCTGGCGGTCGAGGTAGGCCTGCAGGCGGGTGGCCGCGCCGGGCAGGGCGTCGCGGTAGAAGTCGAACGTCGCGAGCCAGCGGGTGATCAGATGCCCGGGATGCATGTCCCATCCCTGGTAGTACCCGCGTTCGAGCGAACGGGTGACGAGCCGGTAGTGCCGGGCCAGCGCGGCGCGGATCTCCTCGTCGCCGCCCTGCGGGACCACCTGGGTGGATCCGTCGCACACCCACACCCCGGTCTGGGCCGCCGCCACCAGCATCACGGACTTGGCGTGGTCGGCCACCGGGTGCTCGAGCGACTGGAACCGGGAGGCGATTCCGCAGGCCGCGCTGTAGTCGTAAGTGCCGTAGTGCAATCCGGTGCAGCGACCTTCCGCGAGCTGGATCGCCTTCGCGACGGTCACGGTGCCGTCCGGACCGAGGACGGCCTGCGGGCTCTCGATCTGCAACTCGAAGCGCAGCGACCCGTCGGGGAGCCCGTACGCGCTCTCCAGTTCCTCGCACAACGCGACGACGGCGGTGACCTGCTGGGCTGCACGCAGTTTCGGCACGGTGAACACGAAGCCGTCGGGAACCCCACCCGCGCCTTCGAGGACGAGTTCGAGCGTGCGGATGCCGCGGCGGCGCTCGTGCGGCGCCAGGCCCTTCGCGCGGATCCCCAGCGACCGCGGTCCGGACAGGTCGGACGACAGCTGTCGCAGTGTGCGACCCGTCTCCAGTGCGGCCGCGTCCTCGACGTCGTCGCTCCGCCAGCCGTAGCCGTCCTCGAAGTCGATCCGCAGATCCTGGATCGGGCTGCGCTCGAGCGTCGCACGCACGTCGGGAAGTGCACCGGTCGTGCCGATTTCGGACAGTGCCTCCGTGTACCTGTCCAGCAGTTCGACAGCCTGCTCACCCCACACCCTCGGAGTGTCCGGGCCGGCGTCCGCCGCGCTCACGTAGACGGTGTGGATGGGCTGCGGTTGCTGCCGGTCACCCGGAAACGCCGCCGCGAGGTCGTCGTCGACGGGCGCGAGGAGTGCGTCGACGCGATCGAAACCGCTGTCGGGGAGACGGCTGAGGTACTGGGGGTTCACGTCACGATCTTCCCAGAAATGCGGGATTCTCGTCGCCTGGTCTGCCGCGTTCGGGCCGTCGCGTCGCACAGTCTCCCTGCTCACATCTGCTTGTCGCCCGAGACTCCCCGTTCGTAATGTCTCCTTCCGTGAATGTAGAGGTTCTGCTGGACGACGCGCAGCGCTCGGCCGCGGCAGTCCTGGACGAGACCGCCGACGGCCTGGCGCAGGGGAGACCCGGGGTTCGCGGCGTGTACCTGTGGGGGCCCGTCGGACGGGGCAAGACGTGGCTGATGGACCGCTTCCACGCGGCTTCCGACGTCCCGAGAAGGCGCGTGCACTTTCACTCGTTCTTCCGCAGCCTCCACGCCGACGCGCACGCGCTGGGGTCCATCGACCTCGCGATCGACGCGACGCTCGGCGACGTCCGGCTGCTGTGCTTCGACGAATTCCACCTCCACGACGTCGGGGACGCGATGCTGGTGGCGCGGCTGCTGAAGGCGCTGTTCGCCCGCGGCATCACGCTGGTCGTGACGTCGAACTATCCGCCCGAAGGACTGCTGCCCAACCCGCTGTTCCACCACCTGTTCGCGCCGACGATCACCGTGCTGGAGCAGAATCTGACCGTCGTGCGGGTGGCCGGACCCGTCGACTATCGCACGGCGGTCACGTCGGAGAACGGATTCGCCGCCGGCCGCTTCGTCAATGCGTCCGAAGTGGAGGTTCCGGCCCCGTCCGAGCGAGTTGCACTGACCGTCGGCACGCGGACCGTGACGGCAGCGGCGGTACGCGACCGGACGGTCTGGTTCGAGTTCGCGGCGCTGTGCGGCACCCCGACCGCGCCCGCCGACTACCTCGACCTGTCCGAGCAGTACCGCTGCTGGGTGATCACCGGTGTGCCCCGGTTGCGGGACGCAGGCACGGACACCGTGCGACGGTTCGCGAACGTCGTCGACGTGCTGTACGACCGCGGCACCGCGTTGACCGTCGTGGCGGACGCGCCGTGGGAGGGCATGTTCAGCGGACTCACGGGGACCCTCGACGCGGACCGCCTGGCGAGCCGGTTGTCGACGCTGCGCCGGTGACCGCCGAGGCAGACCCGTACGTGGATCTGCCTCGGCACATCGATCACACGTACCGGCTGTACGCGGGCAGGTCCAGCTGGCCGTTGCCGGACAATCCGATGACCACGACCTCCGGTTCGGTGACCGTGCGGGCATGCGCGATGGCCGCGGCCACACCGTGCGTGGATTCCGGCGCGGGGATGATGCCTTCGGCGCGGGCGAACAGCAGGCCCGCGGTGAGTGCGTCGTCCTGTTCGATCGCGGTCGCCTCCATCAGTCCGAGGGCGACGGCGTGCGAGACCATCGGCGACATGCCGTGGTACCGCAGGCCGCCGGCATGGATCGCAGGCGGAACGAAGTCGTTGCCCAGCGTGTACATCTTCAACAGCGGCGTCAGACCGGCGACGTCGCCGAAGTCGTAGCGGTACTCGCCCTGCGTCAGCGACGGGCAGGCCGCCGGCTCACACGCGACGAGGCGGGTGGTGGTGCCCTCGCGCAAGTTGCGGCCGAGGAACGGGAACGTCAGGCCGGCAAGGTTGGAACCGCCGCCGGCGCAACCGAATACCGTGTGCGCGACCGGCTCGCCGGCCTCCTCCAGCTGGGCCATGGCCTCCTGGCCGATCACGGTCTGGTGGAGCATGACGTGGTTGAGGACACTGCCCAGTGAGTAGTGCGCGCGCGGGTCCTGGGCGGCAACCTCGACGGCCTCGCTGATCGCCATGCCCAGCGACCCCGTCGTGTCGGGGTGCTCGGCGAGAATCGCCCGGCCCGCCTCGGTGAGGTCGGACGGCGACGGATGACAGATGCCGCCGTACGCCTCCATCTGGAGTCGGCGGTAGGGCTTCGCGTCGTAGGACGCGCGAACCTGCCACACCTCGACGTCGAGACCGAGCAGCGCACCGGCGAACGACAACGACGCGCCCCACTGGCCGGCGCCGGTCTCGGTGGTGAGCTTGGTGGTGCCCTCGAGGGCGTTGTAGTAGGCCTGCGCGACAGCCGTATTCGGCTTGTGCGAGCCGACCGGGCTCACACCCTCGTACTTGTAGTAGATCCGCGCCGGGGTGCCGAGCGCCCGCTCGAGCCGATGCGCCCGCACCAGCGGCGACGGACGCCACATGCCGTAGATCTCCCGAACCGTCTCGGGGATCTCGATGTAGCGGTCGGTCGCGACCTCCTGCTCGATCAGGCTCGCCGGAAACAGCGGCGCCAGGTCCTCCGGCCCCAGCGGCTCGCGAGTGCCCGGATGCAGATGCGGCGGAACGGGTTCCGGAAGATCCGCCGCCAGGTTGTACCAGTGTGTGGGAACGGCCGAGGGGACCGCAACCCCCAGAGGTTCCAATGAACGAGCCAGTTCTGCTCCGGTTACCGGGGACATGGTCGAGTAACTCTCCTTCGTCGATGGATGCGCCGCAGAACATGCTGCGCTGTCCGCCGTCGTGAACGAGTGATTTTCGCGGTCTCCGCGTGTCACGATGGAGGGGCAACTCGGGAGTGAGGATGCCGGACCGTCGGGTGATGAGCAGGGTCGTCCACACGGTTGCCCTGCTGGCGGCCGTCGTGACGGTCACGCTTGTGGTCAGGGCGGTCCCCGCATCCGACACCCCCGCCACAACGGCGGAGCCGGGTGCGGGGGCGACGCGCGCGTTGGTCGTCCTGTCCGCGATCGCGGTCGTCGTCGCGGCCGTGGCACTCGCGTCGGCCGTGCGCGGCGGACGGCCACGGGTCGCCCCCGACCCGCCGGCGGTCGGGCCGACCGGGAACACCGGGTCCTCGGTCTCGCGCCGGCACGTGGTCGGGTGGGCGGTGTTCGCCTCCCTTCTCGTGGCTGTGGCGTTCCTCCTCGGATCCGTCCGTGGCGACGAACCCCCGGGCCGTCAGCGCTCGACGACGACCCAGACCGCCGACGAGGGGGCCGACCGCACCGACCGGGTGGTTCCCACCGAGACGGTCCTGCCGCCCGACACGGTCGCCGAGACCCGTGAGGATCTCGCGGAATTGTGGACCGCGGCAGCCATTGTCGGACCGATTCTGGTGACGGTGCTGATCCTCGGTGCCGTGGCGCGGCGTCCCCTCAGGTCCCGGGTCGGCGCCTGGACCGCGGCGAGTTCCCCCGACGCTCCGGCAGGCGCGCAGTCGCTGGCCCGGGCCGCGGAGGAAGGTCTCGCCGTGGTCGTGGCCACCGGTCTGCCGCCGCGCGAGGCCATCATCGCCAGTTACGCCGCGATGGAGGACGCGTTGCGGACGGCGCCGGGCGCCGAGCCGCGGGATTCGGACACACCGTCCGAAGTACTGGCTCGCGCAGTGCAACTCGGAGCGCTGCGTTTCGAGGCGGCGGCGCCGCTGGTGCGGCTGTTCTCGGAGGCGAGGTTCAGCCTGCATCCGATGGGCGAACTGCACCGCGACGAGGCCGCGGACCTGCTCCGGCGCGTGCTCGCCGACCTGGGGAGCGACGCGTGCTTGCCGTCGCGGTAATCGGGGTCGGAGCGGTACTGGCCGTGGAGGTCCCGCTGGTGGCCGCGGGCCGGTACGGCGCCGCCGTGCTGATCGCGGGAGCGGTGACGGCGCTGGTGCTGTTCGAGATTCGGCGACGGATGGCACCCGCAGACGTCGACGGCGAAGCGTTGGGTCTGGAAGCGGAACGAGCCGAGGCAACGGCCCGCTGGATGGCACGGACAGAATCGTTGATCAGCTGGGCGGACGGTACACGCGGCGACTGGGATCACCATTTGCGTCCGTTGCTGGCGCGCGAATTCCAGCAGTCCACCGGACAGCGGCAGGGACTCGACCCCGCCGACACCGCCGCCGCGGGTGAAGTGTTCTTCGGCGACCTGTGGCGGTGGGTCGATCCCGACGGCGTTCAGCGCATCGACAGGACGGAGCCCGGTCCGGGCCGGGACGTCCTCGACCGGATCCTGCAACGACTGGAGCAGTTGTGACGATGCCCGCCCAGGTCACCACCGCGCGCGCCCACGCCGTGCTGGCGGAGGTCGAACGGGCGGTGGTCGGCAAGCACGACGAACTCACGTCGATTCTGCTCGCCGTGCTCGCGGGCGGGCACGTGCTCATCGAGGATCTGCCCGGGCTCGGAAAGACGTTGGTGGCCCGCTCTTTCGCCGCCGCGCTCGGGCTCGACTTCACACGCGTCCAGTTCACCCCCGACCTACTGCCCGCCGACCTGCTCGGCGCCACCATCTACGACATGCCGTCGGGACGGTTCGAGTTTCGTCCGGGCCCGATCTTCACCAACCTGCTGCTGGCCGACGAGATTAACCGCACCCCGCCCAAGACCCAGGCCGCGCTGCTCGAGGCCATGGCCGAGGGGCAGGTCAGCGTCGACGGCACCACCCGGATCCTGCCGCGTCCCTTCGTCGTGCTCGCCACCGACAACCCCATCGAATACGAGGGCACCTACCCGCTGCCCGAGGCGCAGCTGGACCGGTTCACGCTCCGCCTGAGACTGGGGTACCTCACCGAGACCGACGAGCACGAGATGCTGCGCCGCCGGCTGGACAGGGGATCCGCCGCCGTCGTCGTCGAGCAGGTGGTCGATGCCGCCGACCTCCTGGCGATGCGGGAGTCGCTCGAACAGGTCAGTGTTCATCACGACGTCCTCGGGTACGTCGTCGCACTCGCGAACGCCACCCGGCACCACCCGCAGGTCGAGGTCGGGGCCAGTCCCCGCGCGGAACTCGACCTCGTCCAACTGGCGCGGGCACGCGCCCTCCTCGCCGGCCGCGACTTCGTCATTCCCGAAGACATCAAGGCGCTGGCCGTTCCCGCCGTCGCGCATCGCATCAGCCTGCGACCGGAGATGTGGGTGCGCCGTATCCGCAGCGACGACGTCCTCGCGGAACTGTTGCGCCGCCTCCCCGCGCCGAGGGCACGATGACGCCGAGAGCGCGATGACGGCGAGAGCACGATGACCGAGCAGCCGCTGACGTGGCGGGCGTCGCCGGCGGCCCTCGCCCTGGCGACCTGCGCGGCCGTGGCATTGACCGTGGGTGTCGTGGGGCGGTGGTGGGAACTGATGGTGTTCGCCGCCCCGATGCTGGGCGCGCTCGGTGCGCTGACGTGGTTGCCGCGACCGGCCACCGGTGTGCGGGTCGACAGTTCGGGCGGCACGCTGCGGTGCTTCGAATCCGAATCCGTGCGGTTCTCGGTGGACGTGACGACGTGCGGCGGCGCGGCGGAGCTGGCGGTGACACCGGCGCCGTCCGACAGCTACCGGGTCGAGCAGACCGGTGACGGCGAGTACCTGGTGTCGGCGGACCGGTGGGGTCGATACGAACCCGCAGTGATCGTCACGGCACGGGCGGGCGGCGGCCTGCTGACCGCGACGGCGCGGGTGCCCGCCGCGGAACTGCGGATCTTTCCGCTCGCACCGCCGATGCCGACGCCACTCCCGCGCGCCCCGCTTCCGGACCGCATCGGCGCGCACCGCACCCGCCGATTCGGTTCGGGAGTCGAATTCGGCGACATCCGGCCGCACGCCCCGGGAGATCCGCTGCGCAGCGTCAACTGGCCCGTCAGTGCCCGTCGCGGCAGGCTGCACGTGACCGAACGGATCATGGACCGCGCCGCGGACGTCGTCGCCGTACTCGACACCACCCCGCAGGCGCCCGGACCGGCGTCGGAGAGTCTGCACCGCACCGTCCGCGGGGCGACTCAGGTGGTGCAGACGGCCCTGCAGCGCGGCGATCGGGCCGGGGTCGTCGCCCACGGTCTCCGGCTGCGGTGGCTCGGCGCCGACATCGGGCGCAGGCAGTTCTACCGGATCCTCGACACCGTCCTCGACTCCGAGGAGGGCGCGGCTGAAGGCACGCTGGTCCCGCGGGTCGCGTTGCCGCCGCGGGCGGTGGTCATCGCGTTCTCCACCATGCTGGACACCGGGTTCGCGCTGTCGCTGCTGGAGTTGCGGCGGCGCGGTCACGTCGTCGTGGCCGTCGACGTCCTCCGCGGCCCGCCGTTCGAGCACGAACTCGATCCGATGACCGGCCGGATGTGGCGGCTCGAGCGGCGGAACATGTACCGGAACATGGGTGTCCTCGGGATCCCGGTGGTGGCGTGGGAGGACGATTCCGCACTGGATCTGGCGCTGGCTCTCGCGGACCGGGCCCGCAGGCCGTCGGGAGCGCACCGATGAGATGGGTTGCGGTGCTCGCGGTACAGGGGGCGCTTATCGCGCTCGTCCTGGGGGACGCGTCCGCACCCGCGGCGGCCGCTGCCGGGGTCGCGGCGACGGCACTGCTGCTCGTCGCCTACGTCGGTCCCGCCCGAGGAATCCCGATGCTCCTGCTGGGAGCGGTCGCCGCCGGCGCCGTGGCCGTGCTGGCGGCGGCACTGCCGGATGTGCCCGCGTGGGCGGCCCTGCTCGGACCGGTCGCGGTGGTGGTGCTGTTCGTCGTCGCGGTGTGGCCGTACGTCGGCGACCGTCAGAACCGGCGGATGCTGTAGATGTGGAACTGCGACAGCGGCGCCAGACCCACCGGAACGCCGCGCCCGTACGCGTTGAAGACCTGACCGAAGCCCGCGTAGATGCCGATGTGCGACGCGTCGTCGTTGAGCACCACGATGTCGCCGGGAGCCAGCGCCCACAGCGGAATGGGGGCGCCGACCTCGGCCTGCTCCCAGGTGGTGCGCGGCAGGTTCACCCCGGCCTGCCGGAATGCCCATTGCACCAGACCCGAGCAGTCCCACGCGTCCGGACCCGTCCCACCCCACAGATAGGGCTTGCCCGTCTGGGTGGTCGCGGCCGCGAGCGCGGCCAGCCCCGTCGGAGTGGGGATGGGCGTCGGAAGGACGGAAGAACCCATCGAACTGCCGCCGGTGCTGCCGCTGTCGGAACTGCCCGCCACCGGTGCGGCATTCGCGGGAAAAGCGACGAGAGCGGTGGCACAGAACGCGAGAGCACCGGCAACGGCGGCACGGCGCACGGGACGGAGAGGTCTGCGCTGGGACACGAGGTCCCCCCTTTGTTCGCTACTGCTCGTGGAGAGCCGTGGAACCGCCCCGACCATCGGTTGACACGTCTCGATGAGGTCACGGACAGCGTACAAAGTGTTGCCCCGCCGTGCCCGGCAATTGCGAACATCCGCCCGAACTGGGCGAATTCGGTCAAATTTCGGTAACTGTCACCGACCTGACGTGGCATCGATCGGGAGACCTCGGAGCTGTCTGCGATCAGCGGCGGCGCGATGCACGGCACCGGTGTGGAGGTAGTCGAACAACTGCCGCAGCCCGAAGGTCCACGCGGGCAAGGTTTCGGTGGCACCGACCTCGTTGACGAGCGTTCCGAGGTGACGACTTCGGATGGTGACGACATCACCGGGATGGTGCGTGAACCCGTGGCCCGGCACGTCGCGGTCTACGGTGGGAGCGAACAGCGTTCCGGTATAGAGGGCGATACCGTCGGGGTACTGGTGGTGATCGCCCATCGTCGCCGCGATGAGATCTTCGAAGGTACGGCTGATCCTTTCGACGTTGTTCGTTCCCTCCAACACGAAGCCGTCCGGACCGTCGACCCGGAGCCGGATCTCCTCCTTCCGGACGGTCTCGAGGGTGAAGTGCTCGTCGAACAGCCGCAGGAACGGTCCGAGGGCGCTCGAGGCGTTGTTGTCCTTCGCTTTCCCGAGCAGTAGAGCGCTGCGGCCTTCGACGTCGCGCAGGTTGACATCGTTGCCGAGCGTGGCTCCGACGATGTGGCCCGCCGAGTTCACGACCAGCACCAGTTCGGGCTCGGGGTTGTTCCACGACGAGAATGCCGGGACGCCGATCTTCGAGCCCCAGCCCACCGACGACAGCACCGGGGCCTTCGTGAATACCTCGGGGTCGGGACCGATGCCCACCTCGAGGTACTGCGACCACAGGCCCTCGTCGAGCAGGATGCGTTTGGCCGCGGCGGCTTCGGGCGATCCCGGCCGTAGTGCGGCGATGCTACCGCCGATCGCCTGCCCGATGGACGCCCGGATCTGCGCTGCCCGGTTCGGATCTCCCGCCGCACGTTCCTCGATGATGCGCTCGATCATGCTGTCGACGAACGTGACGCCGCATGCCTTGACGACCTGCAGGTCGATCGGAGCGAGAAGGCGGGAGCGGCTCGGATCCTGGACGGCCGACGCATCGAGGAGGTCGTCGAGCCGCCAGCGCGGCGTCGTCGTGGCTGCGTCGATGTCGGCGACGACGCTGGACGACTCGAGCAGATCCGAGACGGTCCCGGCGGCGGCGGCGAGATCGAAGACGTCGCCGCCACGGATCGCGACCACCCGGGGGCCTCCCGTCTCGACGTCCCACACCCTCCCGACCAGACGCGCACGGTCGGCGTCGTCGGGCAAGATTTGGTCGACCGTCATCATTCCGATTCCTTCCGATCCGGGTGTCGCCACCGACCGTCGACCCGCTGTGCCACGCCCCACGGGTTCGTGTCCTGCACCGGTTCGGGTAACTGTGCGGCGGGAAAGGACTGATACGCGACGGGGCGGACGAATCGCCGGATCGAGGCGGTGCCCACCGAGGTGGTTGTCGAGGTGGTCGCCGGATACGGACCGCCGTGGTGCTGGGCGTAACTGACGGTCACTCCGGTCGGCCAGCCGTTCCACAGCACCCGGCCACTGATGTCGGCGAGAATGGCGGCCAGTTCGGTCACGTCGTCGTCGGTGTCGGCCTGCAGCGTGGTGGTGAGCTGCCCGTCGAGAAGTCGTGCAAGACCTGTCAACTCGGCTTCGTCGTCGTACTCGACGACGAAGCTCGCCGGACCGAACATTTCCTGCCGCAACAGTTCCGGGTTCGTCCGGACGTGCGTCGCGGTGGTACGGAGCACTGTCGGGGTCGGCTCCGCCTGATCGGTTCCGGCGATGACCGCGGTGACACCAGGATTGCTTCGGACAGCGGTCACCGCCTTGCGGTATCCGGTGTGCAGGCGTTCGTTGAGTAGTGCGGTGGGCTCGAATCCGTCGAGAGCATCGGCCAGTGTCCGCGCGAGGTCATCGGTGTCTCCTGCCGGGACGAACAGCAGTCCGGGTTTGGTGCAGAACTGTCCCATACCGAGTGTGAAGGACTGCGCAAAACCGGCGAGGATGGCGTCGCGGCGGCGCTTCCATGCGGATCCGGTGACGAAAACCGCGTTGATGCCACCGAGTTCGCCGTAGAAGGGAATCGGTTCGGGACGCGCCGCCGCGCGGTCGAACAACGCACGACCACCAGTAGTGGATCCGGTGAAACCTATTGCCTTGACCAGACGATGATCGACCAGTGCCTCCGCGGCGGGCCGCCCGGTCACGAGCGCGAAGAGACCGGTGGGGGCACCGGCGGCCTCCAGTGCGGCGACCACGACAGCCGCGGTGCGTGCGGCGAGATCGGGGTGTCCGTCGTGGGCTTTGTGGACGACGGCACATCCGGCGGCGAGCGCCGACGCGCTGTCGCCGCCCATCACACTGAAGGCGAAGGGGAAGTTCGACGCCCCGAAGACACCGACGACACCCAACGGCACGTTGACACGCCGGATGTCGGGACGCGGCCCCATCCCCCAGGTTTCGTCCGCGTGGTCGATGGTGGCGTCGAGATGTTCACCCCGGCGGATCTCGTCGGCGAACAGCCGGAGCTGGAAGGTGGTGCGCCGCAGTTCCCCGTGCAGTCGGGCAATTGCGAGATGGGTCTCACGGGCGGCGATCTCGACCAGAGCGGCCGCGTCGCTTTCCAGGCCGTCCGCGACGGCTTCGAGCCAGCCGGCGCGGGTGTCGGGCGTGACCGTGCGGGCCTTCTCGAAGGCGGCGTGCGCCGTCTCCACCGCCCGATTCAGGTCTTCGGGGGACGTGGTCACGATGCGACCTCCACCCCGGCGGAGGTGGTGGCTGCGCGGCCGTTCACCTCGCGCCAGCCGGCCCCGTCGGGGAAGACCCAACGATCCCGCGACCCGGCGAGCATCTCGGCGCCGATGCCGGGCAGTGTCGGGGCGGCGTAGCGTCCTCCGACGATCCGGACGGGTTCGACGAAGTGCTCGTGCAGGTGGTCGACGTACTCGATCATGCGGCCCTCCTGCGACCCGCTGACGGCGGCGTAGTCGAAGAACGAAAAGTGTTGGACGAGTTCGCACAGCCCGACCCCACCCGCGTGCGGGCACACCGGGACGCCGAAGCGTGCGGCGAGCAGGATCGTGGCGATGTTCTCGTTCACTCCCGCAACCCGGGTCGAATCCAGTTGGAGCACGTCGATCGCCTGCGCCTGCAGCAACTGTTTGAACACGATCCGGTTGGCGACGGCCTCACCGGTGGCGACGCGGGTCGGCGCGACGCCCTTGCGGATGTCGGCGTGCCCGAGGATGTCGTCGGTGCTGGTCGGTTCCTCGATCCAGTACGGGTCGAACTGCGCGAGCCGGTTGACCCGGTCGATGGCCTCGGGGACCTCCCAGCGCTGGTTGGCGTCGATAGCGATGGGCAGGTCGCCGACCGCGTCCCGGGCGAGAGCGAGGCGGCGCAGATCGTCCTCCATGCTGCCGCCGACCTTGAGTTTGATCATGGCGAAGCCGTCGGCGGCGGCCTCCTTGCTGAGCCGGACAAGTTTGTCGTCGCTGTAGCCCAGCCATCCCGGTGATGTCGTGTAGGCGGGATATCCGTCTGATTGCAGGGCGGCGATGCGGTCGGCCTTGCCGGAACCGGCGCGCTGCAGGAGGTCGAGGGCCCCCGCCGGGTCGAGTGCGTTGCGGATGTGGGTGAAGTCGACGACGTCGACGATCTCTTCCGGTGTCATCGTGCTGAGCAGGAGCCACAGCGGCTTGCCCTCACGCCTCGCGCGAATGTCCCACAGCGCGTTGATCAGTGCGCCGCATGCCATCTGGCTCACCCCCTTTTCCGGACCCAGCCACCGCAGCTGCGAGTCGTGGACCAGCCGTCGGGACGCACCACCGAGGTCGAAGATCAATTCCTCGACGTTCCGGCCGACGAGCAACTGTGCGTAGGCGTCGATAGCGTGCGTGATGACGTCGTTGCCGCGGCCGCAGGTGAAGACGAAGCCGTGGCCTTCCTCGCCGGCGTCCGTCCGGATCGTGACGTAGGCGGCGGAGTAGTCGGGGTCGACGTTGACTGCATCCGAGCCGTCGAGTTCCAACGAGGTCGGGAACCGGACGTCGGCGGTGGTGATGGAAGCAATGTGAGACATGGCGCTCTCTTCCGAGAATCGTATAGGAATAGCCGTAATCATATAGGTGCTGTGATGGGCGTCAACCCCGATTTGGAATCCGGGCCGCGTCACCGACCGCGTGCACTGCGCCTGATCGACCGAGACCCGACGCCGGGCGTATAGAGTCGTCATGCCCGTGACCTGCCACGTCGCTGTGGCAGCCCGAGGAATGAAATGAGGTAGTCATGCCCCGGCGAGAGGTGTCCGACGCTCCGAAGTCCGCGCCGAAAGCGGCAGCGGGCGAGGTCTATTCGTCGCTACGCGACTCCATCGTGGCCAGCGAGATACCGCCGGGCACCCGGATGAACATCGACGCCATCGCGCGTGAGCTCGGGGTGTCGCAGACACCGGTCCGGGAGGCGCTGCAACGACTGGAGGGCGACAACCTGGTCGTCTACAGCCCCGGTCGCGGATACAGCACCACCCCTCTGCTCGGTCTGCCGGAATTGCGCTCTCTGTTCGAGTTCCGCCTGCTCGTCGAACCGTGGGCTGCACGGTCGGCGGCAGTGGACCGCCTTACGAATCCGAGCGCCGGCCTGGATCGGGAGCTGGAGGTCTTCGAACGGCGGATCGACGAGGGCGGCGACCTGCGGCAGGACCTCGTCGCGCACGACACCCGCTTTCACGACACCATCCTCGGCGCGGCCGGTAACCGCGTGGTCCAGCAGGCGTTTCAGCAAACGCACTGCCACCTGCACATTTTCCGGCTCTACCCTGCCGATGTCGACGGAACCGTCACCGTCACCGAGCATCGCCGCGTGTGGGACGCGATCCGCGCCTGCACGCCGGAGGCGGCCGAGCAGGCCATGGCCGACCACATTCGGAACTCTTTCACCCGATTCGCGCAGGCCTTCGACGGCACCCTCCCGGCGCTCGACCCCGACGCGGCGCGGCCGTCCTCGGCGATGCGCGTCGTCCGCTAGGCGCGCCCTCGACACCTTCGCGGGCGATCCCGGCCGTCGGCCGACTCGAAAACAGTGCCCGTCCCGCCCGCACCCTTGACAGTGACGGCGATCACCTGATTCCATGCTCCCTATACGATCAAGTTGGTTCCTATACGATCCGGCTCGTCGATCGACACCTCCACCCGGCTCGGCACCCGCATCCGAGAGACACAATGGTCAGGTCAGGGAGACCCCACATGAGTACTGCAGTAGGACGTGCAACCGACGTGAGAGCACCGCGCACCATGACGCGCACGCGTTGGGCGATCATCTGGCTCGCCTTCGTCGGGCTGAGCATCAACTACCTCGACCGGTCGAGCCTGAGCGTCGCCCTGCCGTTCATGGGCGAGGACTTCCATCTCACCGGCACCCAGCAGGGCCTGATCTTCGCGGCCTTCTTCTGGGCCTACGACGTGTGCCAACTCGCCGCCGGATGGTACGTCGACAAGGTGGGACCACGGCGATCGTTCACCATCGCCGCCCTGTGGTGGTCGGTGTGCACGATGGCGACCTCGCTCGCCCGCGGGTTCGGCTCGCTGTTCGCGGTCCGCTTCCTCCTCGGTGTCGGTGAGAGCCCGGCCCCGAGCACGTCCGCGAAGGTCGTCGCCACGTGGTTCCCGAGGAGCGAGCGGGCTTTCGCGACGAGCATCTGGGACTCGGGATCCCGTGTCGGCGCCGTGATCGCGCTGCCGATCGTTGCGCTCATCATCTCGTTCACCACCTGGCACGGCGTATTCGTCATCATCGGCGCGCTGGGCGTGGTGTGGGCATTCGCCTGGTGGAAGTTCTACCGCAGCCCGCAGGAGCACCCGCGCGTCGACGCAGCCGAACTCGCGCACATCGAAGACGGCGGAGCCCGCAGCGCCGAGAACGACGACGCCGCGGCCGCGAAGTTGCCGTGGCGGGCGCTGTTCCGGTACCGCACCATCCTGAGCATGATGTTCGGCTTCTTCTGCCTGAACAGCGCGATCTACTTCTTCATCACCTTCTTCCCCAGCTACCTCGTCAGCGAACGCGGCTTCGACCTGCTTAAGCTCGGCATGTTCGGCGCCCTGCCCGGAGTGTGCGCCGTCGCGTGCGGCTGGATCGGCGGCCTGCTCGCCGACCGCGCAGTCCGCCGGGGACACTCGATCACCGTTGTCCGCAAGACCCAGATTGCCGGAGGCCTGGCCGGCGGCTCCGTCATCATGTTCGCGGCCGCCGTCCCCGAGGCCTGGATGGCACTCGCCCTCCTGTCGCTGGCCTACTCGAGCCTCACCATCGCCGCCACCGGCATCTGGTCCCTCCCGGCCGACGTCGCACCCAGCTCGAACCACGTCGGGTCGATCGGGGGAATCCAGAACTTCGCCTCCAACCTGGCCGGCATCTTCACCCCGGTCGTCATCGGAGTCCTCGTCGACCGCACCGGCTCCTACATGGCCCCACTCGCCGTGATCGGCGCGGTGGCCCTGCTCGGTGCGGCCAACTACCTGTTCGTCATGGGCAAGATCGAACCGCTGAAAGTCGCTGCACCCCAAGCTTCCCCGCATTGAGCGACCTGCTCACCGGAACGGATGGCCCCACCCTCTCAGCAGGTTGGGGCCATCCGATCGAGGGCGTGATCGTTCCGGCTGCGCGTGAACGCTGACTGTCATCCCTCGGCCACGGTCAGGACCACGTCGGTCAGGGCCGGGGCGTGATCGCGCTCGGGGACCGTCGCCGAGATGAGGAGTCTGCCCTGTTCCTTCCAGATCCGCGTGTGCAGTGTCTCGCCGGGGAACACGACGCCGGCGAACCGGACCCGGAATCCCGCGACCCGCGCTGCGTCGGAGTCGAGGACCGCGTCCACAGCCGCCTTGCACACCATTCCGTACGTGCACAGGCCGTGCAGGATGGGGGCGGGAAACCCTGCGGCGGAGGCGAACTTAGGGTCGGAATGCAGTGGGTTGCGGTCACCGCACATCCGGTACATCAGTGCCTGCTGCGGGAGGACGGGGGTGTCGACCTCGACGTCGGCGGGCCGGTCGGGCAACGTGACGGACCGGGACGGGCCGCGCTCACCGCCGAAACCGCCTTCGCCGCGGGCGAAGATGGACGACCGCCCGGTCCACAGGGGAGTGCCGTCGAGGTCGGTGGTCGCCGATTCCTGCACGATGACGGCGGCCTTGCCCTTGTCCCACACCTCGGCGATGCGGGTGGTGGTGCGGGCCTTGCCCTCCGGGGGAATCGGCCGGTGCACGGTCACTTCCTGGGTGCCGTGGACGACCTTGGCGAGGTCGATCTCGACTCCCGGGAACGACACGCTCGGCGCCTCGGTGGCGTGGAAATTCGCCGCGACCGTGGCAAACGTCGGAAGTACCTGCGGTGTCCCGTCGGTCAGGTAGCGCAACTCCTTCTCGTCGAGCGGGCGCGCTCCGGCGCCGAGAGCGAGGTGGTAGTGCTGGACGTCGGAACTGGTCCAGGAGAACTCCTGGGTGGGCAGTTCGGCCCCGATGGCGATGCTGGGATCAATGGGCATTGGTGGCGTCTCCGGTCAGTGACGTCGGCGAGTCGGACTGGGCGGACTTGTCGAGGATATCGAGAACCGCGAGGTAGCCGAACGTCATCGCCGGACCGATGGTCGCGCCGGGGCCGGCGTAGGTGTGGCCCATCACCGGTCCGCTGGCATTGCCCACCGCGTAGAGGTTCTCGATGGTGCTGCCGTCCTTCCGGAGCACGCGGGCGCTGCGGTCGGTGCGCAGCCCACCCTTGGTGCCGAGATCGCCCGGAACCATCTTGACGGCGAAGAACGGCGCCTTCTCGAGCGCGCCGAGGCTCGGGTTCGGCTTGTTGCGGGGATCCCCGTAGTAATGGTCGTATCCGCTCTCGCCGCGGCCGAAGTCCTCGTCCTTGCCGTTGCGGGCGAAAGTGTTGAAACGCGAGACCGTTTCGGTGAGTGCGTCGACGGGAACGCCGATCTTCCCGGCCAGTTCGGCGACGGTGCCGGCCTTGACGATGACACCGGCCTTCAGCCAGCGACCGGGGAACGGGGACCGCGGGGTGACGCCGGCGAACGCGTACCGGTCGCGGTACCGCTGGTCGAGGACGAGCCAGCACGGGACGTTCTCACCCGGTCCGTCGCCCTGGCCGTACGTCCCGCCGTACATCGCGTGCGTCGCCTCGACGTACGGCGCCGATTCGTTGACGAAGCGCTTGCCGGATTCGTTGATCATGATGCAGCCGGGCAGGCTCCGCTCGGACAGCGCGAACCACGGCCCGCCGGTGAGCGGGATGGACGGCCCCCACCACGCGTCCTCCATCAGATCGAGCGCGGCACCGAGCTTTTCGCCCGCCCAGATGCCGTCGCCGGTGTTGGCCTTCGCGCCGACGGTCCATTCGGTGCCGATCGGCGCCCGCTGGTACTTCTTGCGGGCCTCGTCGTTGTGCTCGAATCCGCCCGACGCGATCACCACGCCGCGGCGCGCCCGGAACACCTGCGGCTGTCCGTCGACCGTGGCGTTGACGCCCTTGACCACGCCGTCTTCCACGTACAGGTCGGTGAGCGGGGTGTCGAGCAGGATCGGGACGCCGGCGGCCTTCAGCCCGGCCTGCAATCCGGCGACGAGGGCCTGACCGCGGACGAGCAGGCGCTTGCCGGTGAGCTTGGCGCCGAGGAACCGGAGCCCGACCCGGGCGGCCCGCAGCGGACCGCGCGGGTTGCGCATCAGCAGGTTCAGCCAGCGGTAATCCGCCTGGGTGATCACGAAGTTCGACGGGGCCTTGACGTAATCGGGTTCGAGCTTCGCGAGGTCGGCGCCGAGTTTCCGGCCGTCGAACGGGGTCGGCTCGACGGACCGTCCGCCGAGCCGACCGCCCGGGGCCGCCGGGGAGGAGTAGGAGGATTCGGGCACCCA
>NZ_JBHUSF010000130.1:0-23225 GCF_042673295.1 Rhodococcus sp. NPDC057014 | reverse complement strand
AGCCGGGGCGACGCGAGGATCGAGCGGGCTGGGAACGATCCTGTCCACAGCCAACTCATCACCGACGACCGAGAGGATCGCCTCGGCGGCGGCGAGCTTCATGCCCTCGGTGATCCGCCGGGCACCGGCATCGAGGGCGCCGCGGAACACACCGGGGAAGGCCAGCACATTGTTGATCTGATTCGGGAAATCGCTGCGTCCGGTGGCGACGATCGCCGCATGCCGGCGGGCGACGTCGGGGTGGATCTCCGGATCCGGGTTCGACAGCGCGAACACGATCGAGTCATCGGCCATCGTCGCGATCAGCTCCTCAGGCACCGTGCCCGCGGACACGCCGAGGAACACGTCCGCACCGTCGAGGGCTTCGACGACCCCGCCGCGGCAACCTGCCGGGTTGGTGCGCGCGGCCAGATCGATCTTGATCTCGTTGAGATCCTGCCGGTCGGCCGAGACGATGCCCTTCGAGTCGAGCACCGTCACGTCCGCGATGCCGGCGGCGAGCAGGATGTTCGCGCACGCCACACCGGCGGCGCCGGCACCGGAAATCACCACCCGCAGGTCGTGGATGTCCCGGTCCTGGACCTTCACCGCACCCTTCAACGCCGCGAGGACGACGATCGCGGTGCCGTGCTGGTCGTCGTGCATGACCGGGCAGTCCAGCGCCTCGATGACACGCTGTTCGATCTCGAAGCACCGCGGTGCCGAGATGTCCTCCAAATTCACCGCGCCGAAGCTCGGGCGCAGCCGTATCAGGGTCTCGACGATCTCGTCCGGGTCCTGGGTGTTCAGGACAAGCGGGATCGAGTTCAACCCGGCGAAGTTCTTGAACAGGGCGGACTTGCCCTCCATCACCGGAAGCGAGGCGCGCGGACCGATGTCCCCCAGACCGAGCACCGCGGAGCCGTCGGAGACGACGACCACGAGCCGGTTGGTCCAGGTGTAGCGGTCGGCGAGGGTCTCGTCGGCGTGAATGGCGCGGGAGACCTGCGCGACGCCGGGCGTGTAAGCGATGGACAGGGCGCGCTGGTTGTCCAGCGGGGTCGTCAATTCCACGGACAGCTTTCCCCCGATGTGGCCGGCGAAGATTTCCTCGTCGGACAGTTCGATCTTCTGCGGTGTGGTGGGTTCGGACACGAGGGACACGGAAACTCTTTTCTCTGTACGACTTTGCGAAGTGGGCGAGGACTCTGCTCGGGACCCCTCTGTGGTGTCAGACGACCATCGGAGCCATGCCCACGATCATCAGTGCGGAACCCGCAGCCGCGGTCTTGACGCCGGAACGGCGGTCGCGGCGCGGGGTGGAGCGGAAGAGGTGCAGGGTCAGCAGTGCCCAGCACACGAGCACGACGAGGGGAAGCCAGCCCGTCGAGATTCCTGCGCCACCGTGATGGTGGCCGGAGGGCCCCGGCGCCGCCGCCGGGGCCGCCGGGGCGGGAGCGGACATCGGGGCCAGGAGCAGCAGCACCCCCATCGCCGTGAGATCGACCGCGCAGGGAACCGCGGTCCGGCGGTGCATGGTCTCGCCGGTGACGAACACGGCGAGCGCGATGAGGACGGCACCCCCCAGCAGGTGAATCCCGGCCGGCACAGCGGGGATCATCATCGCGACCATGGACACCGCCATCGCGCCGTGCCCGATCCGGACCCGGCAGTCCGATCCGTGCGCCCGCCACATCGGGACGAGAGCCCCGACCGCTCCGACGAACATCGCCGCGTGCGCGACTGGGATATCGAACATCGTTACACTCAGCGACCGGCAGAATGCACGCTCTACGGCGCCACTGGGTAGTGGCTGGTGATGGCAACCCGGTTCCAGGCGTTCATCACGATCGCGAGCCAGCTGATCGCCGACACCTGGTCCTCTGTGAGGGAGCCGTCGTCCCAGGTGCGCCGTTCCGGAACGGCGAGACCGGTGACCTGTTCGGCGAGAGCGAACGCGGCACGCTCCTGGTCGCTGAAGTACTGCGCCTCCCACCACGCCGCGACGACCGCGAGCCGATCTGCCTTCTCTCCCTTGGCCAGAGAGTCGCGGGTGTGCATGCGGAGGCAGAAGGCACAGCCGTTCAGCTGGGAGACACGGATCTTCACCAACTCCACCAGAAGCGGATCCACGCCCGCCAGGTCCAGAGCGGACTTCACCTCCGCGTCCAGCTTCACCAGGCTTTTGTAGACGGTCGGGTGCTGCTTGCCGATATTTACGCTGCTCATGATGTTCCTCTTGGGTAGGTTGTCGAACGGTTGTAGGACAGAACGTTTCAGTCGATCGCCCGGTTGACGTGAGCGACGATCACCTCGTACATCCGCCGTGTTATCTCGGTCTCGTCGGTCATGATGTCGTAACCGTGGTCGACACCACGCACCTCGACGTATTCGGCGAGCGCGCCGACCGCCTCGAGCTTGTCCGCGTATCGCTTGGCTTCATTGCGCAGTCGGTCGAACTCCGCGGTGATGACCAATGCCGGTGCGATACCTGCGATGCCGTTGGCGTTGTCTCCCCATGCCGGCGAGACGAACCGGTGGCTACGCTGCGCGCGATCGGGCGTGTAGGCGGTGTCGAACACCTCACACAACCAGGGCTGCAGGACGGCTTTCGAGCCCAGCGGTGACGGCTTGTGGGAGGGAGGCGTCACGATGTCGAGCGGCGGGTAGTGCAGAATCTGCAACGAGATGGCGGGGCCGTCGTTTTCCAGCGACATCCGCGATACGGCTGCTGACAGATTGCCTCCTGCGCTCTGGCCGCCGACGCACAACCGCGTGCCGTCCCAGTCACGCTCCGGTGCTGATGCCCACTGGACTACGTCGTAGAACTGTTCGGCGGGCGTGGGAAACCGCTTGTGCGGCGCCAACGCGTAATCCGTGTTGAGCACATAGACATTGGCATGGGCGGCCAGGAAGCGGCACCATGCGTCGTCCTGTTCTCGGTGTCCCACCACGAAGCCGCCGCCGTGAGCATTCACATAAACCCCGGGGTTGCCTGTCGGCGACTGCGGGGGATAGATGGTCGCAGTGACCGGACCGTGGCGCGTCTCTATGCTGACGTCAGTTGTGCGAATGGTGATTTCAGGGAACCGGGGCTCGCCGGCGGGGTGGATCGCAGAGTTGATCTTGGCGGCGAACCGGCGGGCAATGATGTCGGCCACCGCCCGTCGCGACAGTATTGACATGAATCCTCATTTCGTTTCGAGTGCGCGACGTGGGGTCGCAGCCGCGCTCAGCCCTGGTGCTGACGTGCGCTGGGGTGGCGCAGATGATCGCGGGCGATGATCTCTTCCGGTTCGAGCATGGTGATCATGTCCACGTCGGGAGCGCAGATGCACACGGCGACAAACCGGCTCCAGGCCTCTGGATCGGGATTGGAGACCTGGTAGTGCACGACGTCACCGCCAGGTTCCCAGAATGCCTCGCCCGCAGCAATCAGCCTGGGTTCTTCGCCTTCCAACTCGAAGAAGATGCTGCCCTCCAATACGTAACCGAACACCGGTCCGGAGTGGCGATGCGGCGCGAGTCCGGGGTCGGCCGGTGGGAGTTCGACGAGTTGTGTCATCGCGTGCGAACCCTCGGGAATGGCGGGCGGGGTGGCGCAGAGCAGGTCGGTGACCTTGACGTTTCCTTTAGCCAACATGGGCGTGTCCTTTCAGGAGTGGGTGTTTCGTACGGTGTGACTGAGTAGCTCGCCTACTGCGCCGAAGGTGAAGTGCGTCGGCAATTCACCTGTCGCGTCCAGCCCGAAGAGGGCTCCGTACGATCGCAGAGACGTGATGTCGCGGTGATCGGCAATGGTGACCGACGCGCAGGGGGTCACCTTTTCCCGCGAGGCAAAGACGTAGATTCCAGGGCGTAGTTGATAGGTCGTGCACTCTTCGGTGTCCGCAAGACCGGCCGCGGGCCCGGCCAGGCAGTGCCACGTATACGAGTGCGGTCCGAGGTAGACGTGCTCGTAGCTGTGCTCGTCGCTGTAGGTCCACAGCACTCGCCGACCCAGGAGTGCGGTCGTGGGTGCCGGCTCCGGTCCGCGCGTCTCCAGTCCCTCGATGCGGCCCTGCAGGAAGTTGTGCTGCACCCGGGTCCGGCCTTCGGCCGGATCTCCGATCGTGCTCACGATGGCCAGGCTGCGTCCGTGGTCGAAGTCGAGGACGAGGCTGACTGCTGTATTCGGCACGTCGTCACGGTGATGGAATTGTGTGTACACCAACCCTTCTGCGACGTCGAAGGCCTCGTAGTCGTCCCTTCCGGAGATGACTGGGTGCGGGTCGCCGGGCCCGGGCTCGTAGCTCCATTCGACGGTGGCCGTGCCGAAACGATGCGACACCCGGCTGCCATGGGAGTTGGTGAACACGATGTCGCGGCCGGCCACACTGCTCGACCTGACGGCTTTGTTGCCGTCGAATCCTGGCGCGAGTCCGTCCAGTGGCGGCCAGGTCCTGGTATCGGAGAAGTCGATGGAGTTGGTGGTCATGCGTGCTTTCTCCGTTCGTAGCGTTCGGGAGTGCTCGAGAGCGCTCGGCGCGCGAGGCGCCGCTCAGGTGAGGGTCGGGTTCTTCTCGACGTCCCAACTGACGTGCAGCGACTCCGGGCCCCGAAACGAGGTGTTCGGAACGTAGTGGAACTCCTGGTGGTCGAGAGTCATGTGGGGCAGGCGTCGTGTCAGCTCCTCCAGATAGATGACCATCTCCAGCCGGGCGAGATGGTTACCCAGGCACATGTGCGTGCCAGCGCCGAATGCGATGTGTGCCTTGGCGTCTCGGTCGATGTCGAATCGTTCGGGATCGTCGAAGACGGAGCCGTCCTGGTTCGCCGACGCGATCACCATGAGGATCTTTCCTCCCGCGGGAATCGTCACGTCGCCGACCTGCACGTCTTGCTTCGCGACTCGGCGCCAGGCGGCCACCGAGGGGTTGAGTCGCAAGCACTCCTCGACCGCCGCGGGGATCAGAGATGGGTCCGCACACAGGCGATCCCACTGGTCGCGGTTCCTCAGCAGAGTGACGACCGCGTTCGCGGTGGCATTGGTCGTGGTCTCGTGGGCCGCCATCGCGCCGCCCATGACGTTCGTCTGCAGCCACGTGTCGGAGATGACGTCCGGGTGCTCGCGCTGCATCGTGATCGCGTGGCCCAACCACCCCGGTGGATCGTCGAGTTCCTTGAGCTTCCCTATGACGCGCTCACCCATCTCCCAGAACTGGCCCAATCCGTCGGCGGCACGGATCTGCTCCTCGGGAGTAGGCCGTCCCCACACGAATTCGGTCATGGACGTGGCCAGTTTGCGTACGGTGTCGACGTCCTCCTCGGGAATCCCCAAGAACTGCAGAGCGACCAAACAGGGTATGTCCCAGAGCATATCGGCGACGAGATCGGCATGACCCCGATCGACGAATCGATCGATGTAGGCGTTCGTCGTGTCCCGAATGTAGGGAGTAAGAGGGTCGATCCGGTCTGGCATGAATGCCGGAGCGTTCAGCCGGCGGTACTGCCGATGCATGGGCGGGTCGGAATCCGCGAGGACGGGGCAGGGTGCGAAGTTGTACTTGCCGAGCTGCGCGCCCGCCTCCTCGGAGGGAGGGGTGACCGGCGTCAGGGTGATGGCCGCAGAGAACTGATTGAATTGGCTGAAGACCGATTTCACGTCTTCGTGCCGCGTGACGACCCAGTAGTCCGAGTCGTCGTTGTAGAACACCGGCTGGCTCTCGCGAGCCCACGCCAGCGAGGCTCCCGGATTCTCCTGATATTCGCGGTCGAAGAACGAGAATGTGGCGGCGGTATGAGCGACCGGGCATCCAGTCATTGTTTTCCTCTCTTCGGTGGGCTGTCAGAGGTCGAGTGTTATCTTTGGACACGCGGCCCTACTGATACAGATCATCAAGGTGCTGTTTTCTTCCTGCTCTGCAGGGCTGAGAACTGAATCACGATGGTCGGCCAGGCCCGACACGATATTTGTTTCGCAGGTCCCGCACGTTCCCTCGGAGCAGGAGAATGGTGCGGGTATGCCGGCGGACCGTGCGACGTCGAGAATTGATTGATCCGATCCGACCGAGACGGTGATTCCGCTCCGCACGAATTCGACTTCGAATTCATCGAGGACGGGCGCGTCCGTCGGAGTCTTCGGAGTGAACCGCTCCAGGTGAATATTGCCGATATTGTCGAGTTCGGCGCCCATCGCCTCCACAGCACACAGCAGACTCTCCGGTCCGCACACGTATACCGCGGTATCGGGAGTGACACCCGCAAGGATGCGAGCGAGATCGATGCGCCCGTGGATGTCTGCCGGAACCAAGGTCACGCGGTCGCGGTGAGCCTGTTTCAGGTCGTCTGCGAACGCCATGTTGCGTCGACTACGGCCTCCATAGATCAAGGACCATTCGGCTCCCGCGCGATCGACCGACGTGATCATCGGGAGGAACGGGGTGATTCCGATTCCTCCGGCAATGAACAGATACCGGGGTGCGTCGACGAGGTGAAAGTTGTTGCGAGGCCCACGGACGGTGATACTTTCGCCTTCGCGCAATTCGTGATGAAGGCGTGTGGATCCGCCTCGGCCGTCCGGTTGATACAGGACGCTCACCTGCCACGAACGACGGTCGCTGGGTTCCCCGCACAGGGAGTACTGCCGCACCATGTCCGGTCCGAGTACGACGTCGATGTGTGAACCCGGCGTCCAGTCGGGGAGGTCTCGACCGTCGGCGCGGACCAGGGTCAATTGGGTGACGGTGTCGGTGATCGGCGTCTTGGCCTTGATCTCCATCGCGAGGTCCTCGCGTGCCTGATTCTCGGTGTCCGCTCGCCGAGGCTGCTGGCTGGAGTGTCGGGCCTCGAACTGCGATGCCATGGGGACTCCTTCGAATTTCGGCCGGATGCCCCGGCGTGGACTGTGTTGCACCGAGCCACGTCGGCGACGCGTTGGACTCGCGCGTGGTCGATTGACCCGCTGTGATCGGCCGCGCTGTGGGGCTACTTGCATGGGATGGGTCACAGCGTGTGGCCCGTCGTAATCTGCCGCACCGTGCGATTACGCACATGGGGCAGATCACGGTAGGGGGTACGGAAGTTGCGGAAGTGCGTACCGGGTGCGTTCAGTGGCGAACGCGGCGAAACGGTTCTGACCTGCGAGTTCGTTGTCCGCTCAGCGGGACTGTCCGACGTACCACGAGGCGATCTGGCTGCGTGAGACGAACCCGAGGCGCGTCATGATGTTCTCGATGTGGCTCTCCACGGTGCGCACGGAGATCACCAGAGCCGTCGCGATCTGTGGGCTGGTCAGCCCCTTCGCTATCAAGGCTGCGATCTCTTGCTGCCGACTGGTGAGCGCGGGTGGTTCATCCCCGGGAATCGAACCGGCGACCTGTTCCGCCAATGCATAGGCGATGATTCCCGTCGGGGACCGCTTCGAGCCGGCCTGTAGAGCTGCCGACAGCGCCCGGGGTGCCATGGCCTGCTCGAGCAGACCGCGGCAGGCGGAGTGATAGCCCGTGAGTTTCGGCCCGAATGCCACCAATTCCGTTCCGGTGCGTCGCCACAGGATTCGAGAGGCCCCGATGAGTTGTGCCGCGTGCTCGAACTGACCGGTTGATCCCGCTATCCAGGCCAGAAGCTCGGTCATCAGGGCGGTGCCCAGGGACGGATCGAAGACGCGGTGATCACGAAGCGCGTCGAGCGCGGTCGCGTGTGCCGCGGTGAAGTCGCCTTGCAGCCAGTGGTCGAGGCCTTGGCTCCACTTCAGGTACGAGCGCGCCCATCGTTCACCGCGCTGCCGGCACACGGCCAGCGCCGACGTGCTGACGGCCGATGCCTCCGCGCTGCGACCGTCGAGCGAAAGTACGACGGCGTACTCGAACGACGCCATCAGCCATTCGGCGGTCTCGCCGACGTCGGCCAACTCTCGCAGCGCGACCTCGAGATAGCTCTCGGCCTCGGCAAGGTCGCCGCGAAGCTGTGCGGCGAGTCCCCGCAGGCCGAGGCAGTGGGCCGCCGCATCAGCAAGGTGAAGTTGCGTCGCCGCTGCTTCGCATTCGTCGAGGCGCAGTGCGGCCGCCTCGTGGTCGCCTTGGAGAAGGCACACCCTGGCAGCGACCCAGAGCGCTTTTGCCCGGGCCGGCGTGGGTGTCCGGTCACCCGCGGGTGCGTCGAGCGCTTCGTCCGCCCACCTGCGACCCTCGGCAATGTATCCATCGGCGTACCAGCGGTATCGCAGTCCGCCGATCAACTCGAGTTGATAGTTGTCGCCCGGGGCGGCGGTGTCCAGCGCGGCTCGGAGATTTTCCCGCTCGACGCGCATCCACTTGGCCGAGGCGGCTTGGCCGGGCCCGCACCAGGAACGTTCCAGGCCTGTGACCACGTCGAGAAAGTACTGACGGTGGCGGCTGCGGAATCTCTCGGAGTCTCCTGTCAGCGCGAGTATCTCTGCGCCGTACGCCCGGATGGTTTCCAGCATCCGGAAGCGCATCGTCGATTCTTGGTCCTCGACTGCGAGGACGGACTGATTAACCAGGGAATTCAGGAGATCGAGCGTGGTTGTTTTCGGGTGGCCGCCTTCGGCGTATCCGTCGCCGCACACGCCTTCGGCCGACGTCAGGTCGAAACTGCCTGCGAAAACGGAGAGGCGCGCCCACAGATGACGTTCCGGTTCCGTGCAGAGTGCAAAACTCCAATCGACGAGCGATCGGAGGGTCTGTTGGCGCGGTGCGGCCGATCGACTTCCCATTGTGAGCAACCCGAATCGGTCCGGCAGTCGTTCCAGGATCTGGTCGAGCGAAAGAATGCGCATTCGGGCGACCGCGAGCTCGATTGCGAGCGGAATTCCCTCCAGCTGAATACACAAACGCGCCGCTGCGGCAGCATTGTGCTCGTCGAGGACGAAGCCGGGGGAGGCGGCCTCTGCACGTTCCTGGAGTAGTCGGATCGACTCGAATTGCGGCAGGGATTCAACGGTGACCGGCGCAGCGTCCTCGGGAACGGTGAGTGGAGGCACTGGATAAATGAATTCTTCGGTCACCATCAGTGACGTGCGGGTAGTGACAAGAACTCGCGTCGACGGCGCATATCGCAGAATTTCGCTGACCAGTGCGACCGACCCGGGGAGTACGTGTTCGCAATTGTCGAGGATGAGCAGTATCTCGCGATCGCGAAGATATTCGATCAGCTTCGCTGTGGCGTCACGATTCGACTGATCGGCAATTCCCAGTGTGTGAATGACTGCAGCCGGAACGTCGCCTCCGTCCGAGACGGACGCCAATTCGACGAAATACACCCCGTCTTCGACAAGGTGGTTCATCTCGTCGGCGACTTGCAACGCCAATCGGGTCTTGCCGACTCCGCCCGGCCCGATCAAGCTCACCAGCCGTCCGCTCGCCAGGCGGTCGCGGATCTCCTTGCGCTGCTGACGCCGACCGACGAAGCTGGTCGCGGTAGACGGAACGTTGCCGCTGCGAGTTCTCGCCTTCGACACGACACCTCCACATTGCGGCAGACGCAGTCAGAGTATCGCAACCCCGGGCGGAGTGACGTCGGAATGCCGAAACTTTGTTCGAAGACGGCGTCGCCCGTGCCCCGCCGGGCGGGGGTCCGCGTCGCACCGTCCTGTCCGCGCTCCCTTCTGGTTCTGCACTGCGTGTGATAGAAGAGAGGCACGGACACGTCGCGTGGCGATCCGTTAACCAGAGGTCGATTACATTGCGCGAGAGCTTTTCCGGCACCCAGTCAGGCGGCGAGCACCCCGGGGGTGGCATACGGCACCCCGATTGGGATGCGGCATCCCATGCCGTATCCGACGCCTATTTTCCGCATGAGCTCATGCCCCTGGTCGCTTCCGGCCCTGCCACGTCGCCCGGGGTGTCGGCCCTGCACCTCGGCCCGCTGCACATTGTCCGAATCAATTGGGGCGCCGATGTTGCCGTTCACAGTGAGCATCCCGGCGCCGTCGGCATCAACATCCCGCTTCACGGCGAACTCGAGACCCGGATCAGGGGGCGGCTCGTCGTGTCCACACCGGGCTTCGCCACGGTCAACCCCGCTGACACGCCGGCCGATATCACGCGGTGGCCCGGTGCCTGCACGATTCTCGGCGTCAAGATCGATCGGGACTTCGTCCAACGCGAGTTGTGGCGCGTGACAGGCCGCGCCGATGCCGTGATCCCCGATCAGATCGATTTGAGCAGGCCCGCTGCTGCCAGCTGGTTTCGACTGCTGAGCAGCATTGTCGATCAACCCGTCGATGACGCGCTGCTGGCCAATCCGCATGTGGCACAGGGACTGGCGGCATCGCTCACCGATGGTTTCCTGCTCGCTGCCGTCCCGGACGAGACCGGCGATCGCCACGCTGTCCGACCACGGATCGTCACTCGCGTGATCGATGCCATCAACGCCGAGCCCGACCGGCTGTGGACCGCAGCGGACATGGCCGACGTAGCCGGTGTCAGCGTACGGCGTCTGCAGGAGGGCTTTCGCATCTACCTCGGCAAGACTCCCCGTGAATGCCTGACCGAGATCCGCCTTGCCGGCGTCCGATCCGAACTCGCCTCGGGCTCGGCCCGTTCGGTGACCGACGTTGCGCTGAAATGGGGGTTCACTCATTTCGGCCGGTTCGCCGCCGCGTTTCGGCAGCGCTACGGTGTGCCACCCTCGTCGTTGTTGCATTGACTCGTCATCCGCGGCGAGATGCCCGCACCGGCGTAAGCTCCTGGTCAGGTCTTCCCGTCAACTGGAGGATGTGCTGAGCGCCGACGAAGGGGTGTCCGCCGACACCACGGACACCGATTCACCACCGGCCCCGAGGGCCGGGTTGGATCTGCACCTCGAGCGGCCCGCCGGCCGGGTCCGCGACAGCGTGATGGACGCTCTGCGTGACGCCATCCGTTCGGGCCGGCTGCCCCCGGGCACTCGGCTGCCGTCGAGTCGCGCGTTCGCCGCGGACCTGGGCATCGCGCGGAACACGGTAGCGCGGGCGTACTCGGAACTCGTAGAGGAAGGTTGGCTGACGTCACAACACGGCTCCGGCACGACGGTGTCCCGCCGTGCCGCGGGGGCCGTGCGGGCCGAGGGGTTTCGCGTGCGGAGGCTGCCGGCGCGCCGCCCGGATCACGATCTGCGACCGGGCCAGCCCGACCTGTCGTCGTTCCCGCGCGGGCAGTGGAGCCGTGCAGTCAAGCAGGCGCTCCACACGGTCTCGTCCGAGGCATTCGGTTACGCGGACCCGTACGGCCGTCCCGAACTGCGCCTGGCGCTTACCGAGTACCTCGCGCGGGCCCGCGGCGTCGTCTGCAGGCCCGACAACATCATCGTCTGCTGCGGTGCCGCCGAGGGGCTGACGCTGTTGGCCCGCGCGCTGGCCGGTGCCGGAGTTGCCTCCCTGGCGGTCGAGTCCTACGGGTTGCCGACGCACCGCGAAGCACTGCGCACGGCAGGGTTGCGCTGTCCACCGCTGGCCGTCGACGCGGGCGGCGCCGACATCGCCGCGCTCGACGACATGCAGGAGGTGGGCGGCGTGCTGCTCACCCCGTCACACCAGTTCCCAACCGGCGTACCGCTGCGCTCCGACCGGCGCGCGGCCGTCGTCGACTGGGCACGCAGAACCGGCGGTGTGATCATCGAGGACGACTACGACGGGGAATTCCGCTATGACCGGAGCCCCGTCGGCGCGCTTCAGGGTGTCGACCCCGAACGGGTGGTGTATATGGGCACCACGAGCAAGTCCCTTGCCCCGGGCCTTCGGCTCGGCTGGCTGGTCCTTCCGGACCGGCTCGTCGAGACGGTGGCCCGCCAGAAGGGCGAGACCGAGACCACCTGCGGCTTCGTCGACCAGCTGGCGATGGCCGAGTTCATCCGAACAGGAGATTACGACAAGCACATTCGCGCGATGCGCGCGCAGTACCGCCGCCGGCGGGAGCAACTGGTCGACGCGGTCGGCCGGTCGTCGCCTGCCAATCGCGTGACCGGTCTGCCTGCGGGCCTGCACGTGCTGCTGCACCTGGCCGACGGCAACGAGAGCGCCGCCGCGCAAGAACGGGCGTGGCGGAATCTCGCTGTCGAAGGCCTCGCGCTCTACCGCCATCCCGAAATCGGCGTCGACCGTGACGGTCTGGTCGTCGGCTTCGCCGCGTCCGCACAGAGCGCATGGCCTGCCGCCCTGGCGGCATTGGTCCGGCAACTCCCGTGAGTGGCCCCCGACTTCGGTGTGCAAGTGGCCCATGCGGCGGCTCGCCACCGTACTAGCCTCAGAGCATGCTGAATGCCGGAGACGTCACGGTCGCCGACCTCCTCTGTGCCACCCCACCCGCGACCATCTGCGCCACCCCAGCGCATTTCAGCACCAGGGCTGAGCACGGCCGCGACGACACGTCGCGCAATCGAACGAAACGAAGTGAGGATTTCATGCAAGCGGTCATCGCGTCCGACCACAAATCCGGTGTCAGTGGACTGTCGGTGGCGGAAGTTCCGTACCCCCATGCGGCAGAGAACGACGTCATCGTCCGCGTACACGCCGCGAGCTTCACACCCGGCGAGCTCGACTGGCCCGGCACCTGGTCCGACCGTGCGGGGCGCGACCGGGCACCATCCATTCCCGGACACGAAGTCTCCGGAGTCGTCGCTGAATTAGGTTATGGCACGACCGGTCTGACAATCGGTCAGCGCGTGTTCGGGGTCGCCGACTGGACCCGCAACGGTACACTCGCAGAGTACGTCGCGGTCGAGGCCCGAAACCTGGCGCCGCTGTCTGGCGGAGTCGATCACACCGTGGCCGCCGCTCTGCCGATCTCCGGGCTCACCGCGTGGCAAGCGCTGTTCGATCACGGGCGACTCGCCACGGGTCAGACCGTACTGATCCATGGTGCGGCCGGCGCGGTCGGTTCGATGGCAGTGCAACTGGCGCTCGAGGCGGGCGCCCGGGTCATCGGCACCGGTCGTGCTCGGCACGGTGACACGGTTCTCGGTCTCGGCGCCCACGCTTTCGTGGATCTGGATCGGCACAGGCTCGAAGATCTCGACGAGGTCGACGTGGTACTCGATGTCATAGGCGGCGAAACACTCGACCGTTCAGCGAAACTGGTGCGTCCCGGTGGTGTCCTCGTCACCATCGCGGAACCTCCTCGGGTGATGCCCGAGCAGGGCCGGGCGACATTCTTCGTCGTCGAATCCGATCGTGAGTGCCTGGTCCGCCTCGAGCGCCGGGTCCGTGACGGTCGTCTGCGGCCACCGGCAACACGCGTGCTGCCTCTCTCCGAAGCTGTCGCTGCCTTCGATTCCCAGCACGGTGCGGGCAAGCCGGTCATCCAGATAGCAGCACATGATCCGGGGCGCATCGGAGCATGGGCAGAAGGACATTGACGGCTATCCGCCTTCCCCTTTCACGAAGGAACATTCGATGCCCCAGTTGCTCGACGGTCGACGCGTCGCATCCGACAACACCGACCCCAACTCCACGGGACGAGTAGCCGTCATCGTCCTGTTTTCGGCCGTTGTCGCCATGCTCCTTCTCATGGCACCTGCCGCGGCAAGCCAACTGCAACTGCAGCTCGCATTGAGTCCGTCGCAGACGGGTGATCTGTTCGCTGCCGAGCTCGGTGCGATGAGTATCGCGTCGATTCCCGCGCTGTGGTGGATGAAGAAGTACAACCTCCGCACGACGTCCACGATCTTCGGGACGATCTTCATCATCGGCAATATCGGCTCGGCCTACATCGGCGACTATGAGACTCTTGTTGCGGTTCGATTCCTGACCTCCCTTGCGGGCGGATCGCTGATGGTCCTGTGCATGTCACTCGCAGCCCAGACCAGGGACCGCAACCGTGTCTACGGCCTGTGGCTCATGGGACAACTCTGCTTCGGTGCGATCGGACTGGCCGTACTCCCGAAGTTCTTCGACACCTTCGGGATCGGCATCGCATACTGGGTTCTCGCCATTCTCATGATGGTCGTCCTCCCTCTCGTCCGCTTTCTGCCGCAACACCACACCTTCGCGGGCCGCGCCGGCGACGAAGACTCGGTGGCCGCACCGAACTACGCTCTCCGTGCGACCCTGGGTCTGATTGCGCTGCTTGCTTTCTACGTCAGCCTCAGCGGCATCTGGACCTTCCTCGGTGGCATCGCGGGCGCGTCGATGATCGGCAACGAAACCTCGAGCGTGATCCTGTCGATCGCCACCGTGCTCGGCATCGCAGGATCGGTCGGGGCCACCGTTCTGGGTGCACGCCCGAGCACCCGAATCAATCTCCTCGTGGGCTACCTCGCGATGACCCTGTCGGTCGTTCTGCTGGCGGGAGTACCCGGGGTTCTCCGATTCACCTTGGCCGCGTTGCTCTTCAAGTTCACCTGGACTTTCATCCTTCCCTACCTCATGGCCACCCTCTCCGGGTTGGATCGGTCCGGGCAGCTGGTGAACCTGGCGAACCTCGCGATCGGCGGCGGATTCGCACTCGGCCCGCTGATGGGTGGACGCCTCGTCGAAAGCGCTGGGGGGTACGGCACGCTCATCGCGGTCAGCGTCGCAGGACTGGTCCTGTCCCTGGTACTGATCCTCGTCGCTCAACCCCAGCGCGCCGCCGTCCCGAACTCCGCGGTCGCGGTATCCCAGACGGCCGAGTAGCCCGCACTCGGGTCGAGGCTCCTCTCGCTCAGTGCCGCGAGGCGTGTATTCGACGATCGTAGCGACCGCCACGATTGTGTAATATGGAGGGTGGAGCCCGGTACTCGAACACGAGCAGTGAGGACGGCCATGGGCGTGCAGGCCAACACCAGAGCCATCGAGAAAGAGATCGTCACCGATTTCAGCGAGCGGATGAGTTACGGCTCGTACCTGGACCTCGACACCCTGCTGAGCGCGCAGAAACCGGTGAGCAGGCCCGAGCATCACGACGAACTGCTGTTCATCATCCAGCACCAGACCACCGAACTCTGGCTGAAGCTCGTCCTACACGAAACCCTCGCGGCCCGGGACGCTTTCGATGCGGACGACATCGGCAGGGCGCTCAAGTGCGTGGCGCGCGTCAAGCACATCCAGAAGACGCTGACCGAGCAGTGGTCGGTGCTGGCCACGCTGACGCCGACCGAGTACTCCGAGTTCCGGCAGTTCCTCGGCAATTCGTCCGGGTTCCAGTCCTATCAGTATCGCGCCGTCGAGTTCGTGCTCGGCAACAAGAACGCCGGAATGCTGACGGTGTTCGAGGCCGATCCCGCCGCCCACGAACTACTCGCACGGCTCCTCCGTGAGCCGAGTCTGTACGACGCGTTCTGGCAGTGCCTGTCGCGGCTCGGGTACGACGTGCCGGCGTCCGCACTGAACCGCGACGTGACCGCCGCCTACAGCCTGAACGACGACCTGATGCCGCTGATCAAGTTCGTGTACGAGAATTCCGAGGAGCACTGGGCCGTCTACGAGGCGTTCGAGGAGTTTGTCGACCTCGAGGAGAACTTTCAGCTGTGGCGCTTCCGTCACATGCGCACGGTGCTGCGGACCATCGGGATGAAGTCCGGAACGGGAGGATCCAGCGGTGTCGGGTTCCTGCAGAAGGCCCTCGAACTGACGTTCTTCCCGGAGCTGCTGGCCGTGCGCACCGAGATCGGACGATGATGACCGCGTCGACGGAGGTGCTGGCAGCCCGGGCCGCGGAACTCGACGCCGCGGACCCGCTGCGCGCGTACCGCAACCTGTTCATCGGCGCCGACGACCCCTCGGTGCCCGCCTACCTCGACGGGAACTCGCTGGGCAGGCCCACCAAGGCGAGCGCCGAGCGGATCACCGCGTTCGTCACCCGGTCGTGGGGCGGCCGGCTGATCCGCGGGTGGGACGAGGAGTGGTACGAACTGCCGATCACGATCGGTGACACCCTCGCGCGGGTGTCGCTGGGCGCGGCCGCCGGGCAGACCACCATCGGCGACTCGACGACGGTCCTGCTGTACAAACTCGCGCGCGGTGCGCTCGCGTTGCGGCCGGGTCGCACCGAGATCGTCGTGGACCGCGACAACTTTCCGACGGACCGGTACGTGCTCGAGTCCATTGCCGGGGAACTCGGGCTCACGCTCCGGTGGATCGAATCGGACACCCGGGGTGGCGTCACCGTCGACGACCTGCAGTCGGTGGTGTCCGAACACACCGCGCTCGTCGTTCTCAGCCACGTCGCGTACCGCTCCGGTTACCTGGTGGACGCGGCCGGGGCCGCCCGGGTGGTGCACGAGGCGGGCGCGCTCCTGCTGCTCGACCTGTGCCACTCCGTCGGCTCGGTTCCCCTCGAACTCGACGCGTGGGGGGTCGACCTCGCGGTCGGGTGCACGTACAAGTACTTGAACGGCGGACCCGGCTCACCGGCGTTCGCGTACGTCCGGGCCGACCACCAGCAGGACTTCGTGCAGCCGATCTGGGGCTGGATGGGGCGCGACGACCCGTTCGCGATGGCGCAGGGTTACGAGCCGGCGCCCGGCATCCGGCGCGTGATCAGCGGAACGCCGTCGGTACTCGGCATGATCGCACTGCAGGACACCCTGGACCTCCTGGGTGAGGTCGGGATGGACGCCGTGCGGGCCAAGTCGATCGCCCTGACCGAGTACGCACTCGACCTCGTGCGCGAGGTGCTGATTCCGCTGGGCGTGGAGATCGGATCGCCGGCGGATTCCGCCGAGCGGGGTGGTCACGTCATCATCGACCACCCACGGTTCGAGGCCGTCGTTCAGCGACTGTGGACGAAGGGCGTCATCCCCGATTTCCGTGCCCCGCAGGGGTTGCGTCTCGGCCTGAGCCCGCTGAGCACGAGCTTCGGCGAGGTGTGCGCCGGAATATTCGCGATCCGTGATGAACTCGCCGACTGAACCGGCGAGCGCGATCCTCGACGACTTCGATTCGCGACCGGGCAGTGCCACGTCGCTGATCCGCACCGTGCTCGGCGCGTACGTGCGCGACGTCGGCGGGTGGGTGGCGATCGCCGATTTCGTAGAAGTGATGCAGGCGGTCGGTATCCCACCCGAATCGACGCGGATCGCGGTCGCCCGCCTGAAAAAGAAGGGGGTGCTCCGACCGCGCGCCCGCGACGGCCGCAGCGGGTACGAGGTGACCGAGCAGGCCGAGGCGATGTTCACCCGCGGCGATCCGCGGATCTTCGGTTTCCGTCAGATGTCGGACACCGATCCGTGGCGGCTGATCTCGTTCACCATCCCCGAATCGCAACGGGCGGCGCGGCACCAGTTGCGTCGACGGCTCGGCTGGATCGGGTGCGGGACCGTGTCACCGGGACTGTGGATCGCCCCCGAATACCTCGCCCGCGAGGTCGGGGACATCGTCGACGCGCTGGGCCTGTCCCAGTACGTGACCACGTTCGTGTCGACGTCGGTGTTCGTCCCCGATTCGATGGGGGACGCGGCCGCCCGGTGGTGGGATCTGGGCGGCATCGCCTCGCGGCACCGCGACTTCCTGGACCACCACCGCGTCGCTCTGTCCGCCGCGGGGGAGGTGTCGCCGCGCGAGGCGTTCGTGCGTTTCGTGCCGCTGCTCGACGAATGGCGCATCATCCCGTACATCGACCCGGGCCTGCCGGAAGGGATGCTGCCTGCGGATTGGCCCGGCGCCGACAGCGTTCACCTGTTCGCGGAGGCTCGGGACCGCTACCTCGCCGGGAGCCGCGACTGGGTGCGCAGTGTGCAGTCGCGGCTCCCGGTGTGAGGCGCTATCCCAGGAATTCCTCGCCGATGTTCTTGGCCCATTCCTCGGCCTGATCCTTCGGGCGGATGGAGCTGGAGCCGTCGTGCCGACCGTGTTCGCCGACCTGGACCGCGCCGAGGGAGATCAGCTTCTCGGCGATGATCTCGCCACCGCGGTTGTACGTCTCCTCGTACACCTTGTCGCCGAGGCCGAACAGCGCGAACTGCATGCCGGTGAGGTCGGGTTCGTCCTCCTCGAGGCCCTCGAAGAAGGGTTCCGCGCCGGTGGGCAGCTCGCCCTCACCGTACGTGGAGCACACGATGACGTGGAAGTTCTCGGGGTCGAGATCGCCCGCATCGAATTCCATCATGTCGTACAGGGACGTGTCGCCGTAGTCGCCGAGCACGTCGGCGATGTTGTCGGCCACCAGTTCGGAGGTCCCGCCCTCGCTGCCGTACAGAATCACCACTGCCATTGTTCTTGCTCCTCGTGAGTTGCTGCCGACGTGGTCAGTACACGTCGCGCAGGTAGCGCTTTTCCTTCTTGAGCGTGGTCACGTAGTCGGCGGCCTGCTCGGTGGAAAGACTGCCATGAGCGGCGATGACGTCGTGCAGTGCCCGGTCGACGTCCTTCGCCATGCGGGTGGCGTCGCCGCACACGTAGAAGTGGCCGCCGTCCTCGAGCCAGGCGAACAACTCGGCGCCGTTCTCGATCATCCGGTTCTGCACGTAGATCTTCTCCGCCTGGTCGCGGGAGAAGGCGAGGTCGAGGCGGGTGAGCAGACCGCTGTCGCTCATCGCGGCGATCTCCTCCTCGTAGATGTAGTCCGACGCGCGGTGCTGGTCGCCGAAGAACAGCCAGTTGCGTCCCGACGCGCCCCGCGCCTGCCGCTCCTGCAGGAACGCGCGGAACGGCGCGATGCCGGTGCCGGGGCCGACCATGATCATCGGCGCGTCGTCGTTCGCGGGCACGCGGAACGACTTGTTCTTCGACACGAAGATCCCGCCGTTGCCGCCGTCGGCGATCCGATCGGCGAGGAAGGTGGAGCACACGCCGCCGCGGTCGCGTCCGGCCGAGCTGTGGCGGACGCTGGCGACGGTCAGGTGCACGCTGCCCGGGTTGGCCAACGGGCTGGAGGAGATGGAGTACGCGCGGTGCTGCAACGGCTTCAGCAGCCCGACGAACTCGTCCGCCGTCAGCGTCACCGACGGTTCGAGGAGCAGCAGGTCGAGCACGTCCTTGCCCCACAACCACGCGTCGAGGGCTTCCTTGTCGCCGTGCCGCAGCACGTGACTCAGCTCCTCGTCGCCCGCCCGCTTCTCGATCTCGTCGATGAATTCGTGGCTCGGCGTGGAGATCTCGTACCCGTGCAGCAGCAGGTCGCGCAGCGGCCGCTCCTTGCCGGTGACGGCGGCGTCCGCGGGGATGCCCAGCCGGGCGACGAGGGCGTCGACGAGGGCGGGATCGTTGATCGGCATCACACCGAGCGCGTCACCGGCCTCGTATTCGAGACCGCTGTCGGCGAGCGCGAACTCGTAGTGGCGGATCTCCTTCGCGGACTCCTCGCTCGACAGCCGCCGGTTCACGGACAGCGTGGAACTGTAGGGGTTCTTGCGGTTCCACTGCGACCGTGTGCGGGCCGGCTTCGTCACCGGCTCGGCGACGTCGGCGACGGCGGACTCGCCGCGAATGCCCTCGACGGCCGCGAACAGCGGCAGCGTGTCGGCGACCCACGCGGCGGCAGCGTCCTCGTAGTCGACGTCGCAGTCGACGCGCGGCGTCACGCGGTGGGCCCCGAGCTGCTCGAGCCGGGTGTCGATCATCTTGCCCGCCTGGCAGTACCCGTCGTACCCGGTGTCGCCGAGTGCGAGCACCGCGAAGTCGGTGGTCTCGAGCCGCGGTGCGGTCTCCGCGGCCAGCGCCTGCCAGAACAGTTCGGCGTTGTCGGGCATCTCGCCCTCACCGTAGGTGGAGGTGACGACGAGGACGCGCTGCATCGCGGCGAGTGCGTCCGTGTCGACGTCGTCGAGGGCGCTCACGACGGGTGCGAAGCCGTGCGAACGTGCCGCGGCCGCAGCATCTTCCGCGACACCCTCGGCGTTCCCGGTCTGGCTGCCGTACAGCACGTGCATGGCGGGCAGCTGCCCACCGGCCGCCGCGGCGGGCGCGTCGGAGCCGCCGGCGACCAGACGCGAACTCATTCCGGCGAGGAAGCCGGTGAGCCAGACGCGCTGGTCCTCGCTGAACGGGGCGTCCTGGGGGATGTAGGGCAATTTCATGAGGGCACCACGTCTCTCGTGGGGATCAGATCGGGGAGGGCGTGCTGCGCGAACAGCTCCTCGAAACCGGGCAGCCGGCCGATCTTGTCGACGTTCTTCGCATCCTGGTGCAGGATCCAGCCGTACGTGCCGGGGGCGTCGATGGACCGGACGTTGCGGCGGCGCAGCGCGTCCTTGTAGTCGGCGAGTCGCTTGGCCGCCACCATCACGGCCAGATCTTCGTCGCTGTAGTCCTTCAACGCTTCCCGTGCGTACCGCTGCAACCGCTGCATGAGGAAGAAGTCCTCGGTGAGCAACAGGTTGCGGACGGCCTTGTCGACGGCCGGGTCGGACGGATCCGTGACACCGGGCAGCTTGGACAGCGCCATCTCCTGCGCCGCGTTCAGCACGGTGTAGTTGTTCAGCAGTGCGAACATCGCCTCGGTGTCGGCCTCGCCGTAGCCGGGCACGGCGCCGTCCAGCACGGCGTGACCGTCCCGGTAGTCCAGCTTGAACTTGCGCACCTGGTGCCCGACCAGTGCGGCGGCGAGTTCGTCGGCCAGGTCCTTGCGGGGCTTGGCCTTCAGGATCTCGTCGCTGTCCTGGTACTGCAGCAGCGCGCGCGGCATGCCGTACACGAAGTGGTGCTGCTCGGTCTCCCAGTTCGCCAGCAGCCACGCCGCCTTGGCGGAGCCGGTGGCCTCGAGGTGCCACCCGAGCAGCACGTGCACGGCCTGACGGTGCAGTGCGGCGTGCTCGTCGTCGCCGGTGATCGAGCCGAGCAGGATCGAGTCGGCGCTGGCCTTGCCGGGCAACTCGTTCTCGGGGTCGTACTGGTAGACGAAGCCACCGCTCATGCCGTTGCCGACGCCCTTGCCGAAGCCGCCGAGGTTGAGGACGGCGCCGTTGGTCATGTACTCGCAGGCGAAGTCGCCGACACCCTCGACCACCGCGGTGGCACCCGAATTGCGCACGGCGAAGCGGTCGCCCGCCTGGCCCTCGACGAACGTGCGGCCACCGGTGGCGCCGAACAGCGCGAAGTTGCCGATCAGCACGTTGCCGCCGTGGCGATCCGAGCCGCCACCGGGGGAGCGGACGACGATGCTGCCGCCGTTGGCGCCCTTGCCGACGCCGTCGTTGGCGGTGCCGGTGTGGACCAGGGCCATGCCGTCGTTGCAGAACGCGCCGTACGACAGGCCCGCGGACCCGGACGTCGCGATCCGGACGCTGCCGTCGCGCAGGTAGCCGCGGCCGCGTTCGTCGCGGAGCACGGAGGGCAGTGCGACCTCGGTGAGCTCGTGATTGAGCATCCGCTCGATGTCGACCGCCAGCTGGGCGCCGACGCTCTTGTTGCGGTTGCTCAGGTGCACGCCGTCGCCGAGTTCGACCGTGGCCTCGCCCTGCTCGATCAGCGCGGCACGCAGCTGCACGAGCCAGCCGTCGTCGAGCGTGTAGTCCTTCTCCAGGTACACCGGATCGCCGATGGTGACCTCGTCGACCACGGCGAGCATCGCGCGCAGGTCGAGCTGGCCGACGCTGGACGGGTGGTCCAGCAGCTGCAGCAGATCCGAGCGTCCCCGGGCCTCGCGCAGCGAGGACATGCCCAGCTCCGCCAGCACCTCACGGGTCTCGTGCGCGATGTTGAGCAGGTACTGCGCCATCGCCCGCGGGTCACCGTCGAACAGCTCGGGATTGGTGGTCAGGCCGGCGGGGCACTTGATGTTGCAGTTCTTGGCCATGACGCACTTGAGCATCATCAGGGCGGTGGTGCCGAACTCGAAGCTGTCGGCGCCGAGCAGCGCCGACTTCACGACGTCGCTCGCCGTCTGGTGCGCGCCGGAACAGCGGAGCAGCACCTTCTGCCGCAAACCGTTGGCGCACAACGCCTGATGGACCTCGGCGACGCCGATCTCCGCCGAACGTCCCGCGTACTTGAGGCTCGTCACCGCGGCGGCGCCGGTGCCACCGGTGTTGCCGGCCACGTTGATGATGTCGGCCCCGGCCTTCGCGACGCCCACCGCGATGGTGCCGATGCCCTCGGAGGACACGAGTTTCACGATGACGCGGACCCGCGCCGCCTTGCAGTCGTGGATCAGCTGCGCGAGGTCCTCGATCGAGTACGTGTCGTGATGCGGTGGGGGAGAGACGAGTTCGACGCCGGGGGTGCCGCCGCGCGCGGCGGCGATCTCGACCGTGACCTTGGGTGCGGGCAGCTGCCCGCCCTCGCCGGGCTTGGCGCCCTGCGCGATCTTGATCTCGAGTTCCTCGAGCATCGGGTCGGCGAGGTAGCCGGCCCACACACCGAAGCGGCCGGACGCGAACTGCTTGATCCGCGAGCCGCGGATGGTGCCGTAGCGGGAGATGTGCTCGCCGCCCTCGCCGCTGTTCGACATGCCGCCGACCATGTTGGTGCCGTGCGCGACGGCCTCGTGCGCGTTGGAGTTCAGCGCGCCGTGGCTCATGGCGCCGGACGTGAGGAACGGGGTGATGTCGCTGGCCTTCTGCACCCGGTCGATCGGCAGGCTCGCCGGAGCGGTGCGCAGCAGCGACAGACATCGCAGCGCCTCACCGGACGTGCGCACCACGAGGGCGTCGCCGTCGACGCGGTGCTCGCGCAGGTCGTCGCCGAACCGCATCACCAGCGACTCGCCGAGCGCCGCGAGCACGGAGGCCTCGCCCGCGTGCGGTCCGGTGAGCCGGAGCCGGAACCCGTCGTCGCCGACGGCCTCGGAGGCGAGTCCGCGCACCGCGAAGCTGTTGTTGCCCTTGCGGGAGAAGCGGCCCATCTGCTTGCGGAACTCCGCCGCCGTGGTGAGGAACGTGACGTCGGCGGGCAGATCCAGCACGTCGCGGAGCGCGGCGGGACGACGGGTCCGCTCGTCGGCCATCGTCCGCGCGAACGCACGGTAGCCGGGGGTGATCTCGAAGCGGTCGATCGCCTCGGGTGTCAGCGTCTGGAAACCGGCGTTGCGGTACGCGTCGTCGTCGAGACCGAACGCGTCCTCGAGCCGGTTCAGCGGCAGCAGTCGCAGCGACTCCGTGTGGTCCTGCGTGCCCGCCGTGTCGAACGCGATGGGTTCCTCGGTGAGGTCGACGAAGCCGCGCACGGCCGCCGTGCCGTACGAGTGGCCTGCGCCCTCCGCGCGCTCCTTGAACAGGCCGAGCAGCGGGACGTCCTTCTCCCCGGTGACCGACAGCGCGCGCTGGTGCCAGTCGGCGACGGCTTGCGCGATGACGGCGAACCCGACACCGCCGACCGGCGTCTTCACGTTCGCGAAGTAGCGGCGCAGCACCCGATCGTCGGTGTCGAGGTAGTTGGGTTCGAAGAACTCGCCGCCGATGTAGCTCTCGGC
>NZ_JBHUSF010000129.1:0-23263 GCF_042673295.1 Rhodococcus sp. NPDC057014 | reverse complement strand
GGAGCACACCTACCCTTCCACGACGACCTGCCGACCTGGGCGATGGACGCAGGTGCCGATGTCTGCGTCGTCAGTGTCCACAAGATGGGTGCCGGGTTCGAGCAGGGGTCGGTCTTCCACGTCCAAGGCGATTTCGTCGACGGCGCCCACCTGTCCGCGTGTGCCGATCTGCTGATGACCACCAGCCCGAACGTGATGATCTACACCGCCCTTGACGGGTGGCGCCGACAGATGGTCGAGCGCGGCACGGAGCTGCTGGGATCTGCCCTGTGTCTGGCCGAACGAACCCGCGAACGAATCGACCACATCGACCGGCTCGACGTCCTCGAGGACCGTCTGCTGGGCATGGAGGCCTCCCACGACCTGGATCGCCTACAGGTTCTGATCGACGTGAGCGCGACCGGCGCGACGGGGTACCAGTGCGCCGACTGGCTCCGCAGCCACTGCCGGTTGGACGTCGGCATGGCCGACCACCGGCGCATCCTCGCCACCATGTCCATGGCCGACGACGAGCACACCACCGACCGACTCGTTCGCGCCCTCAGCGAGATGAGCTCTGCCACCGCCTCCTTCGCGCCCGCGCCGCACATCGACCTGCCCAGCCCCGACGAACTGCAGCTCGAGTCCGTGATGGCACCGGGTGATGCGTTCTTCGGCGCGGCGGAGATGATCGCAGCCGATCGTGCTGCCGGACGGATCGCGGCCGAACAGCTCACCCCGTATCCACCGGGAATTCCGGCCGTCGTGCCCGGCGAACGACTCGACACCAAAGTCATCGACTATCTGCGCAGTGGGCACGCCGCGGGAATGGCCGTGCCCGACGCCACCGATTCGACTTTGAAGACGATGAGGGTCGTCGCGATCGACTGACCTTGACGAGCCACCGATCGGCGTATCGTCCGGCACTGGTCGTCTCAGCGGCGTCTGCGACGCTGTTTGATGAATGCCACCACAACTTCGCGCTCGCCCGACTTCTCCCCCAGCAGGTCGGTGGTGAGCACGCGGTCGGTCAGTGCCTCCAGTGACCGCCACCTCGCACCGGGGTACCGCGGAAGGCCTCGGCGCGAGGTGACCGCACTGGTCAGCAGGAAGGCCGACCCCGAGACCTCGAAGGAACAGCGCAGCGGAGAACCGAGCGTCGCGGCGTCGATCAGCGCGGCACCCACCTCGTCGACCGCGCGGGTGATGTCCGCGATCTCGGTGAGCAGGAAGCCGCGCCGGTGGGCCAGCTCCCGCGCGACCGCCCGAATGATCGGCAACTGATCCCGGGCCGCCTCGACCCGCAGCTCCGTGGTGGTCTGCGGTCCGGCGCTCACCCCGCTCACCGCCTTTTCCGCCATTCATTCCACCGAAGTGTGAATGCCGAGCGCTACGCCGTCGGCACCCTTCGCCGCCCGGGCTGCCACGCTTGCTCGGAAGCTACTGCAGCGCAATATCATCACTGCAAGCCGACCGGACCGGCACCGCGTTCTCGCCGCGACCCATGGCGGCTCCACAGGCCCTGGTGACCCCGCAGCACCGCGTCCAGCTGCCGGGCAGGGGAACTTTGGCTGTCCCAGGATTACCCCTCCGACGCCGGTTTTACGCGCGTCGGCTGCGCGAACTCCTTGACAGATCGGTACCAGTGTCGCGGTTTCACACCGAGGACGCACCCACCGCGTACGCGTCAGCGGTGGTGAATCCCGAGGTCGATCGTGCCCCCTGCGCGGGCATGCGACGGGTCGGCGAGCCTGATTCGAGTCGGAAAGCACCTGCGAGACGTGCGACGGTGCGCTAGAAAGTAGACGTGGATTCGGAGCAGGTGTTCGGTGGTGGCGAGCCGCAGCGGGTGGGAAGTTTCCGCTTCTACCTGGAAGGGCAACGGTGGGAATGGTCCGACACCGTCGCCCTGATGCACGGGTACAGGCCCGGTGAGGTCACCCCGACCACTGAACTGCTGCTCTCCCACAAACACCCCGAGGACCACCCGCACGTCGCCCGGGTCCTGGACCGGATGATCAACGATGCCGAACCGTTCAGCAGTAAACATCGCATCATCGACACCACAGGCAAGGTCCGACAGGTGGTGGTTGTCGGCGACCGCATGCACGACGACGCCGGTGCCGTGATCGGCACAACCGGGTTCTACATCGACATCACCGACTCGCACCGCAGCGACGTCAAAGACTCCGTCGACGAAACCGTCGCGGCCCTCGAGCAATCGCGGGCAGTGATCGAGCAGGCAAAAGGGGCCCTGATGCTCGTCTACGGTATTCCCGCCGACCGCGCGTTCGACATCCTGACCTGGCGCTCCCAGGAAACAAATATCCGGCTCCGCACCCTCGCCGAACGAATCGTCGCCAGATTCCGCGAGCTCGAACCCGACACCGGCCTGCGCACGCGGTTCGACCACCTGTTGCTCACCGCACACCAACCGCCCCGGATGAGCTGAGCGCGGGTGAGGCCGTCACCGAGGACATCGGCGCGGTGATCGAGCCGTCACCCCTCCTGCGCGGTGGTGATGTCGGGCGGGTCGGGAAGGTCGACATCGAGGGCCAAGTCCAGCCAGATCAGGGCGTCGGCCAGGATTTCCGCGCGCAAGGTGATGTCGAATTGTTCGGCGGCAGTAAGCGACCGCTCTCCCTCTACCAGATCCTCGGCGAGGAACGCCGACACCGTCCGCAGCACCCAGCGCTCCGACGGGGGCAATGCGTCGCCGTCGTCGTACCGTCCTTCGGCGAAGCGAACGTCGAGGATCAACGTCTCCTCCGGACCCGCGCCACCCAGCCGCGCAGTGACCACACCGACAGTGGCCTCGACAACCCACGCGAGCACATCGCCGTACACCGGCCGGCCCCCGGTCGGGTGCAGTTCGGCGCACACCCGGGACACCTCGCACGAGAGCCGGCCGGCGTCCCGGTCACCGACCAGTTGCAACAGGCGACCGCCGAGAGCTGCGGCCGACGAGCTGATGGGGCTGCCTGCATTCGATCCCATACCCGAGAGTGCCCAGCCCCGGGCATCACCACACAGCCCGTCGAGCTCCGGCATCCTCTACCGGCGCCACCGCGCCGCGCGGTGTGTCCTTCAATTTGTTGACCTCGTTTGCTGTACCGGAACCATCACAGCCGGGGCAGTTTGCGCGCATCAGCGCGGATCGGACATGTCCAGCACGGCCCACAGACCATCCGCAGCCAGGGCGATCGCCGGCCACGCACTTGGTAAGGGTTGGTGTCGTCGGACTGATTCCTCGAAGGACTCGAGGCGTGAGCGGGTTTCAGGCAGAGCGGTCTGCACGACGCGGAGGTAGGGCTCTCGATGGTGAGCCGGGTCCCAGGTGAGTTCGTCGAATGCGGCCGAGAATGCCTCGAGCAGTGCCGCTGCCTCGTGCCGAAGTTGCTCCAGTGTGGGCGCCGGGAGACCTGCCGGCAGATCATCGGTGCCGGTGAGCGCCTCGACCGCGACTTCCAGCACCGACACATGCAGCAGGGTGTCGTCGAGAACCGTTGCTAGCGGGAGGTACACCTGCGATCCGCCTACCTTGGTCCAGCCGGGGCTACGAAGGTTGCCGCGCAGACTTTCCCGGCCCTCGCGCAGCGCAACCCCGGCGCCGGTCGACTTGTGCAGATCCCACACCCGTTGCCGTCCTCGGTCACTGTCGTGACGGCCGGACCGGAGGCCGTGGGCAAGATCGGCAAGCAGCGTCGAGAGTTCATGAGCACGTTGCAGAATCAGATCGCGGGCCGTGGAAAGCTGGTCGGGAGGCAGCACGAGCGCGTTGACCGCGACGCCGACGAGCACACCGACGGTGACATCGAGGACGCGATGAAACACCAGGGTTGCGTTCGTGGCCGACCCGTACAGCACGACCAACAGGGCGGTGATCGCTACCCACATCCCGTCCGGCGCCAACCACCGGCTGCGGCCGAGGATCGTCCCGACTGCCACTGCACCTGCGATGGCGGCGAGTTCAGGCAGGATGCCTGCCGCCAACGCGGCAACGAGCACACCGAGAACCACGACCGTGACCTGACGTGCGGCGGCGGACACCGAGCTGCGGACCGTGGTGCCGATGATGAACAAGGCGGCGTAGGGCGCAAGGAAAGCCTCCGGGCTCTGCAACACTCGATCGGCCAGCAACCAGGCGGTCAGCACCGCCACCGTGCACTTCACGGCGGACACCAAGCCCGGGTGCTGTAGCCCCCTGCGCAGCCAGGTGCCCCAGCCACCCGCTTGGGGTCGCTGCGTCCGGGTACCGGCCCCTGAGCGAAAAGGCCATCTCATGTCATCACTTGTACCCATTCGGTCGACTCCATTCACCAGGCCGTGTCCAGCGAGGGTTTGCTCCCCGCGGCGGCCGATGTGATGCCAGTTACTGTCGAGCGATTCTTCTCAAACATCCGCCGATGTGCCGCTAGCATCAGATTCACACCCTTTCACCCGCTCTTTCGAGACGTGAAGAGTGCGAGGCTTCCAACACCTTGGTGCCTCCTGATCCCTGATGTCGAGCCATGGCATCACCGCGCCGAGACCCTTCATTTCGACTGCGGACCCGGTGCACTACCGATCGTCACCGGGCCCCGGTCTGTCGCTGCCCCTCCCCTGGACATCAGGTGGTGAACCATGACCCAACGAAGATGCATGTTGCACAACACTTCCCGCCACCGTACCCGGCCCGAAAGTCCGATCCCCTTCACGTGCCCTGCCCTGCCGGCGGATCGCGTCACTGCTCGACTCCGAAAGCGACCCATCCGCAATGCCTGATCATTCGCACCACTACATCGACCGCAACTGGCAGCGCCGCGCCTCCTGCCGGGGAACCGACACCGAGGTGTTCTTCTCCCCGGACGGTGAACGCGGCCGCGTCCGCGCCCAGCGCGAGCAGGCCGCCAAAATCATCTGCCAGGACTGCCCCGTCCTCACCGAATGCCGCGCCCACGCCCTCACCGCCGAAAGTCACGGCATCTGGGGCGGCATGTCCGAAACCGAACGCGCCCGCCACACCCGACGGACCCGCCACGCGGCCGCCCGACCCAGGGAGCGCGTCCCGGCGCCGGACTCCTGACCCGCGCGGGATTTGCATGAACCGCCCCCCCCGAGGTGTGAGCAGCGCCGTGGGCGGGTACGCCGACTTCGAAGGGCCGGTCCGTCGATGGCCGGAAAGTGACGCCACCTCGGGGAGATGATGCCTATGACGACGGTGCCCGAGCCTCACTCGATCCGCAAGAGCGCCGGTGATGGCACACGTGCAAGGGATGGTCGGGAAACGCTGTCGGTGGCGGAGGGCATCCTCATCGCACTACGCCACTACGCCACTACGACGAAGCCGAGGCCTTCGAAGAACTGCTCCGGGTCGCGCACCGTCACCACCTCAGCGTGCTGACCGTCGCTCACGCCCTGGTGGATCTCGCGATCGACGCCCATCCCCCGCTGGGATCCGCGGAACGGCACGCGGACGCCACCGGAGCGCTGGCCGAGTGGGAGTCACGTCTCGCGCCCTGGCGGGACCGTTACTGAGACCGCGCTTTTCACACACAATCCCGCACCTGATCAACCGGCCTGATCGCGGCCGATCGCCCGTGCAACTTTCCGGCTACCGATTTGCTAGAACATAGGGCGTGGATTCAGAAGAGGTCTTCGGTGGTGGCGAGCTGCAGCGCGTGGGCAGCTTTCAGTTCTTCCTGGACGGTCAGCGGTGGGAGTGGTCCGACGCCGTCGCCCAGATGCACGGGTACCGACCCGGCGAGGTGACACCGGTCACCGAACTGCTGCTCTCACACAAGCATCCCGAGGACCAGCCGCACGTCGCCCGGGTCCTGGACCGGATGATCAACGATGCCGAACCGTTCAGCAGCAAGCACCGCATCATCGACACCGCCGGCAACGTCCGCCAGGTCGTGGTCGTCGGTGACCGAATGTTCGACGGGACCGGACGGGTGGTCGGCACGAGCGGGTTCTACATCGAAATCACCAATTCTCACCGCAGCGACGTCAAAGACTCTGTCGACGAAGTGATCGTCGAACTCGAGCAGTCACGAGCGGTGATCGAGCAGGCCAAAGGTGCGCTGATGCTGGTATACGGCATACCCGCCGACCGCGCCTTCGACATCCTGACCTGGCGCTCGCAGGAGACCAACACCCGGCTGCGCATGATTGCCGAACAGCTCGTCATCGGATTCAGCGAGTGCGAACCCGACCCAGGCCTGCGCACCCGGTTCGACCACCTCCTGCTCACCGCCCACCAGCGTGCCGCGCGACCGGATTAGGGAACGGTCCCGCGGGCTGGTTTGCTCAACCCGCAGAACCTGGACCGATGTCCCTACCGGTCGAGCACCGGCCCTGACTCACCGCTTTCCCCGAAATCTGCCCGAGCAATCCATCTCTGGCCCGCATGAACCCACCACCGGGGAGAAACGGCAGCGTATAACGCGCTTCCGCGGCCCACCGTCGCTTACTTCGCGGGGCCAGGTCCGTGTTGGATGATGTTCAGGGCAACCTCGTTGAGCGGCGTGTTGGAGTTCTGGGATCGTCGGGTCAGGATTGCGAAGGCCTCGTCGGCGTCGATCGAATACCGCTGCATCAGCATGCCCTTGGCCTGACCGATCACGTCCCGGGAAGCGAGGGCATCGCGGAACTGTTCCTCCCGCAGCGAGGCGATCAACGCGATCGCCGCATGGGTGGCCAGGGTGCCGCCGATGCTGACCGAGTCGTCGTCGAACGCGTTCGTTCGGCTCAAGTGCAGGTTCAACGCACCCATCGTGTGTTCGGTGGTGTAGAGCTGGAATGCCAGCATCGACCGGGCCCCGATGGCAGCCGCCTCCGGGGCGAACCTCGGCCACCGCTGCTCGGTGATCATGTCCCTGACGAGGACGGTTTCGTGGTTCCAGATCGCCTGCACACACGGCCCGTCATGAAGTCGGTGCTGAAGGTCGTCGATTTTCTTCGGCAGCTCCGACGTCGCCGCCCGAGATTGGAAGGCTCTGCCGCGGGTGACCAGGGTGATGCCGGCGTCCTCGGCACCGGGAACCACATCCCGCGCGGACTTCGTGATCACCTCGAGGGTGCCCTGAATATTGGCGTGCTCGGCACGCAGGTCGCGCGCGATCTGTTCGATCTCGGCCCTCAACCGGTGCTCGAAGCCACCGCCCCGGTCGAGTGCCTGATCCTCGTCAGAGCTCATGCCCCATCGTCGCACGCCTCATTTCACCATTCCAGTGCGAGCGCACGGAGTCGCATGGACAGAACTCCACTCACCACTCATCGAGGCGGCCGTGTTGTACAGACACCACCGGCGGCTTCCACCAACACCCACCCACCGAAACATGGTGTCGATCGTCATCGAAAACGGGGTACTCGGAACGCGTCGGAGAGAACCGGTGAAGAAATGAAGGGATGGCTGTGATCATCGAGTCGTTGATCTTCGGAGTAATCGCATCCGGTGCCCTGGTAGTCGGAGCCCTGGTCGGCGGACGGTTCACGCTCCCCAAACGTGTCCTCGCCGGCATGCTGGCGTTCGCCGCAGGCGCTCTCATCACCGCGTTGACCTTCGAGCTGTTCGAAGAGTCGTACCACCAAGGCGGCATCTGGCGGGCCGCACTCGGACTCGCCGCCGGCGCGATCGTTTTCACCGTCCTCAGCCAGCGACTGGACCGGCTCGCCGAGGGCGCACACCGGGAGCCGCACGGCAGCGAGAAACTCGATCTCGACGCTGCGGCGTCCGAGACAGCACCCTCCACCGCGTCCGTCAGTGGTTCCGCCGGACTCGCACTGCTGGCCGCGGTCACCTTGGACGGAGTGCCGGAGAACGTCGCCCTCGGTGTGTCCCTCGGCGAAGGTACCGGCGGTCTGACCCTGCTGGTGGCGATCTTCGTGTCCAACTTTCCCGAGGCCCTCGTCGGGAGCGCGTCCATGCGCGCGCAGGGTCGAACCCAGACCTTCATCCTGGGCACGTGGGTGATCTGCGCCCTGCTCCTCACACTGGCTGTCGTCGTGGGTGCCGGCCCTCTCGCATCGAGTGCACCCGAGACGATCTCGCTGCCCCTCGCCTTCGCTGCCGGCGCGGTGCTGGCGTCGTTGGCAGACACCCTCATGCCCGAGGCCTACGAAAAGGGTGGTCCGACAGTCGCGTTGAGTACTGCCGCAGGATTCGTGCTCTCGTATGTGCTCGCGACTGTCTGACCGGATACATGGCCGGCATCGAGTCCGGCAAGCTCGGCATGTCTGAAGACCGGCCGCGCACCTACGCCGTGATCGGCCCGGAATGACCCCGCTCCGTCGGCTCGCGTTTGCCCGGCACACCGTCGGGGGATGCTGCGGAGAAACATATGTCTTCGATTGGACGAGGGGAACCAGCCGATGAACGCTCTCACCACCGGCATCGTCGCCGGCGCCGCAGGCAACACGATGCTCGACGCCGTCACATACTTGGACATGGCGATCCGGGGCCGTCCCCAAGCACCGTCCCGGAGAGGACTGTCGAATCCCTTGCATCCGCCCTGGGCGTCGTCGTTCCCGGGCACGGAGACGCCCTCGCTGCGCGGTATCAACGATCCCCGAACGTGGACCACGCAGGACTGGTTCAGCGACCTCGTGCCACACCTGGTCTACGGTGCCACGGTCACCACCGTCCTACGCCAACAGGACGCGATGGCCGGGAACCGGACCGCCCCGGCGGCGGAACGGTCGAGCACTGTCCGGTCCGCCGTAATCGGTATGGCCAGCGGCCTGCGAAGCTCCACCGGCATTGCCGCGGCACTCTTGGCGGGTGCCACCGGATCGGCACATCGAATCCGTCTGATCGGCGCGACCGCAGTCGTCGGCGGCGAACTGGTCGCCGACAAGAACCCGACCATCCCGTCGCGCCTCTCCCCGCCTGCGCTCACCGGACGTCTCACCGCAGGCGGCGGGGGCGCCGCAGCTCTGGCCCGAGGCGACCGGGCGGACACGGCGTCGGCTCTGATCATCGGAACCGTCGGCGCCCTTGCCGGCTCGTACGGCGGCGCCTGGTGGCGGCAGTGGGCCGGCGCACGCATGCCGGACTGGCAGGCCGCGCTTGCCGAGGATGCCGTCGCGCTGACGATGGCGGCGGTCGCACTCCGACGTCCCGCGCGGTCCTAGATATCGGATGGGCTCGTCGACAGGTCCGCTCCGCATGGAGGTATCCGCTACGTGTCCTCCCGGGTAGATCTACGCGAAACCCGTTCGCGTTCGGGTTCTTCGCCCGCACCGAACAGCCCATCGAGTTTGTTGTCACCGGATTCGATCGAGTCCCTCGCCGTCGATTCCTCCTCGCCGTCGGCGCCATCCGACGCGAGGTCGGCCAAGCCTTTCGGTTCGCTGCCGATCTCGAGCCGATTCACCGCTTCGGCGAATCGCAGGTAGGTGTCGACGCTTGCGACCACGACGCGGGCGTCGATCGTGAGTATTTCGATGCCGACCAACGAGACGCGCACGTAGGCGTCGATGACCAGGCCCTTGTCCAAGATGGTGTCGATGACATCGGCGAGACTGCTCGACCGGGGGCCGCCAGCTGTTGCCGCGGGTTGTATCGCGGTGGTCATGCCGGTGCTCCGTACTTGCGTCCGACGAGGAGATCTCGTTCACTCGAACGGAACCGACCGGCCGGTATATCGAGAGTGCCGCTAGTCGACATCGTCGCACCCTTCCGTGGCGTGGTCTCGGCGCACCTCGGAGAAGGCTCGGTGACGTTTCGCCGCAGGACCGTACGCGGTGGGTGCGCGTATGTTCTCCGTCTACCCCACCTCGATAGCGCTCAATCACCAGTACGAACACCGGTCGCGAGCTCACCGACGAACGCGCCTCGCTTACCCTCGTACCGCAACGGCTTTCGGCTCGAATCGGTCGCGTCAGGCGTGCGCGCGGTACGGCGTCGTGGCACCGGGCGACCCGAGGAACCGGCGTGTGAGATCCATCGTCAGGTCGGGCATTTCCAACTGGGGTACGTGTCCGCAGTCGGGCAGTACGACCGATTCGGCGGTGGGGACAGCCACGCTCACGTGCCGAGCGAACCGGGACGGAACCAGCCGATCACGACGACCCCACAAGAACAGCGTCGGGGTCCGGACGGTGGTCAGTCGATCCCAGAACCCACTGTCGCCGAACGGTTCCTCGAGGTAGATGTTGATCAGTGCCGACAGCGCCGCCCGGCGCCGCGCACCGTAACCCATCGCGATCTCGAACTCGTCGACGGCGGCCTCGAACCACGGTTGGGGAACCCGGTCGGGGCGGGCGAACATCGACTTGGCGCCCGCCATCACCACCGCACGCGGCAGACCGATCATCGGCAACCGGGCGACGTCCACCGGCCACCACCGGGCCAGCGGCGCCAGTTGACGGAATCGGCGGAACGCCGGCGAGGGACACAGCAGCACGAGTTTGTCGACCGTGTCCGGCTCGCGCATCGCCAGTTCCAACGCGAGCCGGCCGCCGAGCGAATTGCCGATCACGACGGCACCGCCGGCGCCCACGGCGTCGAGGAAGTCGCGCAACCAGCGGAACAGTTGCTCGGCGGTGTAGGTCCAGGCCGGCGCATCGGAGGCACCGAAACCCGGAAGATCGGGTGCCAGAACCCGGAAATCCTCAGCCAGATCGGCGAGAACGGGCAGCATCGACGCATTGGTGGCCCCGAGGCCGTGCAGTAGCACCACCGGGGGCGCGTCGGCGCGTCCTGCCTCGAGATATGCGGTGCGAACCCCGCACGCGGCGACCTCACGCGCCCGCGGCCGAGTGACGAGGTCGACGTCCGGAGCGAACGCGCCTCCGATCTGGAGAACGGTCGCAAGGCTGCCGCGCGCGGTGAGGTCACCACCGAGGAACGCGTCCACACCGCTGCGACGACCGGCGAGCAGATCGGCGAGCGTGTCGGCGTCGGTATGCACCGTACACGTCGGATCCGTGGCGACCTCCCTGGTCACCTCGGCCATACCGTCGTCGACGGTGACGGTCCACCGGCCGTGCCCGGCGATGTCGAGAACGAGCTTCGTATCCGAGTGGGTAAGAGCGACATCCGTGAGATCGCGGGGAAATCGGTCCGCGAGGACGGTGCCGGGATCAGTTGCGGAACGTAGTGACTTCGACACGGAGATTCTCCTCCACTCGTTGCATCCCGGCGACCCGGGCGATGCAGACCGACAATTCCGACGCCGGTTACCGCTCCACCGCATCGACGTCGGCGGTGTCACCGTCACTCTCGCGTAATGCCCTGCCCTGCTGGACATACTGCTCGTACTTCTCCGCGTTCTTGTCCGAAACCCGGGTATCTCGCGGCGGCAACTGCAATTCGTCCTCGGCCGGCATGCCGGCCTGCAACTCCCGTCCGCGTTCGAGTTCGGCGTCCAGTTCGGCGCCGAAGAGCAACGCCAGATTGGTGATCCACAACCAGAGCAGGAACACGATGACTCCGGCCAGCGAGCCGTAGGTCTTGTTGTAGCTGCCGAAGTTGGCGACGTAGATCCCGAACAGGACCGACGCGACGATCCACGTGACGATGGCGAGGAACGCGCCGGCGCTGATCCAACGGAACTTCGGTTGCCGCACATTCGGTGTGACGTAATAGAGGATGGCCACGGCTACCACGACGATGCCGAGGACGAACGGCCAGCGGGCGATGTTCCACACGGTCAGGGCGGTGTCGCCGAGTCCGACCGCATCTCCCGCCGAGCGTGCGACGGGGCCGCTCAGGGCGAGCATCGCCGCACCGGCTGCCACCAGGACCAAACCGACGACGGTCACGGCCAGCATCAGGGGCCGTAGCTTCCACACGGGACGACCCTCCTCGACCTCATACATGCGGTTCATGGCCCGTCCGAACGCCCCGATGTAGCCGGACGCCGACCACACCGCACCCAGCAGGCCGAGAACAAGAGCCATTCCCGCGGTCGGCGTCTCGACCAGTTGCGTGATGGGGTCACGCAACGTGTCCACAGCGGAGGACGGTCCGAGATCGTCGACCATCTGCAGGACCGCGTCGGTAGTCCGCTGTCCCTGACCGAACACGCCCAGCAACGAGACCAGCGCCAGCAGCGCGGGGAACAGCGAGAGGACCGCATAGTACGTCAGCGCCGCGGCCAGGTCGGTGCACTGATCACGGGTGAACTCGTGCGCGGTCTTCCGGATGACGTACCACCAGGACGGTTTCGTCAGGTCCGCAGGCGAATCCGGCTTCCGCGGATCGTCCGGTTCCGGTTCGGCGTGCTGATCGTCTTTCATCGAACACGCCTACCCGTATCCCGGTTCGGTGAAACTGCGCCCCTCGTTGGTGCTCGCCTCGCGTCCGACGATCAGTCGACCGGAGCCCACAGTTTCCCGCGGGCGTCCGCCGGGCAATCGTTTCGTCGAGTAGTGCAACCGACCGACAGGACAGCAATGGCGGATATCGACCCCACCGAGCACGACGTTTCCACGGAAAAGGACCCGGACGACTGGATCACCGGCGACGAGCCGATGACAGGGCCTCAGCGGTCCTACCTGCACACCCTGGCGCAAGAGTTGGGCGTCACGGTCCCCGACGACTTGACGAAGGTGACCGCATCGAAGTTGATCGACGAGTTACAGCTGCGATCCGGACGCGGCGCGCGGGGGGAAGAAACAGCCGGATCTTGACATCCGGAAAGGACCTGTCACAGACCAGATTTCGAGACTCGTACACACAGAGGTGACCGAGCAGCAACGCGCCGACCTCTCCGCCACGGTCGATGCCTACACGAAACGATGAACAGCCGACACGTGCGAAGGCCAAGGCGCACGAAGACGTCGAGAATCGCGAAAACAGTGTCCACGGCTGCCGCGGTTCTCCGCAGACGACGCCGTCGATGACATCGGCGAGAGGAAGTCGAGACGGTCCCCGTAGAGGGCCTGCGACTGCGAAGCCCCTCGCAGATGGGGCTGCGTCGGCCAGCTGACACTCGGCACCGTGCCATGCTGGGGCAGGCCGAACGCGCCGAGGAGAGGTGACACGTGGGAATTGCCATGGCGCTGATCTCGGCTCTGACCTACGGGGTCTCCGATGTGCTCGGCGGCCTGGCGTCACGCCGCATCTCATTCGTGCGCGTCGCTTTCGTCGGGCAAGTCGGCGGTCTCAGCGCCACTGCCCTCATCATGCTCGTCATTCCGGCCACCCCAGCGCACGGCGCCGACCTGGCCTGGGGTGCGTGCTCAGGCATCGGTACCGGGCTGGGAATGGCGTTCCTCTTTCGCGGCATGAGTCGTGGTGCGATGTCCGTCGTAGTGCCTATCAGCGCCGTCGGCGGCGTCGCGCTGCCGGTCCTGGTCAGTGTTGCGTTCCTCGGCGAGAAGCCGCCCTGGCTGACCTGGACCGGCATCCTGATCGCATTGCCCGCATTGTGGTTCATCAGCAGAGGCACCGACGGGTCCGGCTCTGTCTCGCGCGACTCCGTCTATGACGGTCTCGCCGCGAGCGGTGGCATCGCTATTCAGTACCTCTGTCTCGCACAGGCGGAAGCGTCCTCGGGTCTGTGGCCCATCCTGAGCGGACGCGCCGCGGCTATCGCGACGATCTTGGTCGCTGCGTTCGTGCTCGTGCGGAGTGCCACTGTGCGAAACACTGCACCGACGACCCCATCGGTTCTCGCACTCGGTATCGGCGCGGGCGTGCTGGCCGCGACCGCGCTGGCCGCATATCTCTACGCGCTCCGGACCGAATTTGTCACCGTCGCTGTTGTCTTGTCCTCGCTCTACCCGGTCGTCCCCGTGATCGTGGGAATCGTGTTCCTGAACGAGCGCCTCCGGCGCTCCCAGGCGCTCGGTCTGGTCGCTGCACTCATCGCGACGGTGCTCATAGCCGTGGCGTGACCCTGATGCGGGTCCCGTCGACCGCGTCCGCGCACGGGTTCGGGTCGGTCATCGAGCAGCGGCGCCGTGACGGAACTCGCTCTCGAGCTCTTCGAGGCTACGGCCCTTGGTTTCGGGGACGTAGCGTGCGACAAAGGCGAGCGAGACGAGGTTGACGAGAACGAACAGACCGAATGTGCCGCTCCCGCCGAGTGCCCGCTCGATGATCGGGAACAGGAACGAGATGCCGGCATTGGTGGTCCAGAGTACGAATACCGCTACGCCCATGGCGAATCCGCGGATGGCCATCGGGAAGATCTCCGAGAGCAGGAGCCAGACGCAGGTGCCGATGAAGGTGGCCATGAAACCGACGAACAGCATCATCGCCGCGAGGATGACGTAACTGCGGACGGTGGATTCGGGGAGCAGGAACACCAGGGCCAGGGCACCCTGGGCGAGCGTGACACCGGTGAAGCCGATCAGAAGCATGCGGCGACGCGGGACGAAGCCCAGCAGCCAGATCCCGAGGACGGTGGTGACCACGAGGGTGACGCCGATGGCCACGGTGGCGACGAGGGCAGCGGAGGCGGTGAGCCCACTGTTCTCCAGGATGGTCGGGGCGTAGTAGTTGACGGTGTTGATGCCGGTGGCCTGCTGCACGACGGCGAGACCGATTCCGATGTAGAGGATTTTGCGCATCCACGGGTAGGCGCGCAGGTCTCGGAGTGCGGCGCCCTTGTCTTCACGGACGTCGTCCTGGGCGGCGGCAACGATCTCGGCGTATTCGGCGTCGGCTTCGGCGGCGCTCCGGCTCTTGCGCAGGGCGCTGTGCGCTGCGTCGAGGCGACCGCGGACTGCGTACCAGCGCGGCGAATCGGGGAGCGTGAGCATGCCGACGAACAGGGCAACGGCGGGGATCGCGGCAACGGCGAGCATGTACCGCCACACCGATGCATGGTCGATCAACTGGTCGAGCACCGCGTTGATCACGAACGCCAGGAACTGCCCGGTGACGATCATCAGCTCGTTGATCGTGACCATGCGGCCGCGCCGATCCACAGGGGCTGTCTCGGCGAGGTAGAGCGGGCACGTCACCGAAGCGCTGCCCACCGCGAATCCGAGGACGATGCGGGCGAGAATCATGATGGTCACGTTCGGCGCGAGGGCGCACCCGAGCGCGCCGACCAGGAAGATGACCGCGCAGAGTACGAGACTGGACTTCCGGCCCAGCCGGTCTGCGACGCGGCCACCGAAGACGGCGCCGAACGCCGCCCCGGGGAACAGCAGGGCGCTGACCACCGCGGCTTCCTGGACGCTGGTCATGCCCAGGTCGTCGCGCATGTACAGGAGCGCCCCGGAGATCACTCCGGTGTCGTAACCGAACAGCAGACCGCCGAGCGTGGAGATGACGGTGAGTTTCGTGAGGAACCTCCTGCCGGCGCGCGCCTCGGGTGGCTGCTCCGTACTGGGGGTGGTGGTGTTCTGGATGGCCATTGCGTAGTCCTTCGACGAAGTGGCAGTAACCGGGAGGGAGGCGATGTCATGTCCTGACATACGCACATTCAACGGGTGATCCAGAACACTAGACCGCTCTAGCGGCGTGATCAAGGGCACATCCGCAAATTCTTCGGATCCCGGCCACGGCGCTCACCCCCTCGGGCGGTCGCGGGGTCGCCGTAGGATCGATTCCCGAGCAGTTCACGATTCGGACGGAAGGCGTGCGGTGAGCACCAGAGGCGGAGAAGCGGCCCTCCCGAAGAGGCGTGCGACGCTGTCGGACGTCGCAGCCCGCGCCGGTGTGTCGCGAGCACTCGTCTCCATCGTCATCCGCGACGCCCCCGGCGCCAGCGCAGCGACACGCGAGCGGGTGATGCGGGCCGCGGACGAACTCGGCTACCGGCCCGACGTGCGCGCCCAGATGCTGGCCAGGAGCCGATCGAAGCTGATCGGGACCGTCTTCGGAATGAGCGGCACGTTCCACTTCGACGTCCTCGACGGCCTGTACACGGCGGCCGCGGACCGCGGCTACGAGCTGATCCTCAGCGCACTCACGCAGAGCCGCGACGAGAATCGCGCGGTGGAGAGCCTGCAGGACTTCCGGTTCGACGCACTGATCATGCTCGGCCCGGCCACGCCCAAGCCCGTGCTCGCGGGAAAGGTACCGCTCGTCGTGGTCGGCTGGCACGTCGACGACCCGGACGTCGACGTCGTCCGCACCTCGGACGCCGACGGCATGACGATGGCCGTCGAGCATCTCGTCCAGCGTGGGCACCGACGGATCGTGCACGTCGACGGTGGCGAGGGCGCAGTCGCGGACTCCCGGCGCGACGGATTCCTGGCAGCCATGCGCACCCAGGGCCTCGCCGACGAATCCCGGGTCCTATCCGGTGGCCTCACGCAGCTCGAGGGCTACACGGCCGCCCGGACACTTCTCGACGATCCCGAGCTGCCCACCGCGGTGGTGGCCTTCAACGACGAGGTGGCGGTCTCGATTCTCGAGGCCTTCATGCATGCCGGATATCGAGTGCCCCAAGATATCTCGATCATCGGATGGGACAACAGCGCCGTCTCCAAGCTCCCGCACATCCGCCTCACCACCGTGGCGCAGGACCCGCGGCGCATGGCCAAACTCGCGATCGACCGGGCCATCACCCGCGTGGAGGGCGCGAGGATCGACGAACGCGAACAGGTCCTCGAGCCCATATTGATGGTGCGGGCAACCACCGGCCCCGCCCGCTCCTGAGTCACCCCGCCAGCGGTTGACATCACCACATCGACTTCCTACTCTCTGTTCTAGAGCGCTCTAGTGATGCGCCTCACCGCACCGTTCGCGACAGGCCCGCGAGGCTCTCGCGGCGAGAGACTGGAAAGCAGAGGTGGTCGTCCCATGGGGACCGAACGTCTAGCCCGCTACGATCTGACCGGCCCGGAGGGGCAGAAGGCCGTCGAGGAAGGACTGTCCGGCGGCAACTGGTTCCGCAGTGCCATCCCGCGTAAGCGGATGAAGGAACTGATGCGCCGTTCGGACGAGCCGGCCACCAAGGACACCGCTCTCTGGCTGGGCTCACTCGCCGTCACCGGCGTGGCAGGCGCGCTGGCCTGGTCGAAGGGCAAGAAATGGGCCGCCGTGCCTGCGCTGGCCGCGTACGGGGTCCTGTACGGCTCGGCATCGGATGCACGGTGGCACGAAGCCGGTCATGGCACATTCTTCGCCACCCGATGGAAGAACGACGCGGTGTACCAGATCGCGTCGTTCATGATGATGAAGGACCCGACGGTGTGGCGTTGGAGTCACACCCGCCATCACACCGACACCCTCGTCGTCGGGCGCGATCCGGAGATCGTGGCGATGCGGCCGGCTCGGCTGGCGCGAATCGCGGCCAACATGATCGGGCTCATCGACGTGCCGACCGCGTTCAAGCAGATGGTGACGCGGGCGGCCGGGCGGCTGGACGAGGAGGAGGAAACATTCGTGCCCGAGTCCGAGCGACCCAAGGTGTACCGCACGGCCCGGATCTGGCTCGGCATCTACGGCGCAACCGCCGCCGGCTGTGTCGCGACCGGTTCGATCGTTCCCGCGCTGCTGATCGGACTGCCTCGCGCCTACGGCGCCTCCATGCTCTGGGTGTACAGCCTCACCCAGCACGCCGGCCTCGGCGAGAACGTCCTCGATCACCGGCTCAACACCCGCACCGTCTACATGAACCGGCTGAACCGTTTCCTTTACTGCAACATGAACTATCACGTCGAGCACCACATGTTCCCGATGATTCCGTCGCATCGGCTCGCCGAACTGCACGAGGAAATCAAGGACGACTGCGCCGAGCCGTACCCGTCGATGTGGGCGGCGTACAAGGAGATCATCCCGGCCGTCCTCGCGCAGCTGAAAGACCAGACGTACTACGTACGCCGCGAACTTCCCGAAGGAGCCGCGCCGTACAACGAGCCGACCCCCGCGCCCGCCGAGGATCGCGCCGTCGCCGTGTGACCCACGCCCACCCCGAGAACGCTCCGTCTTCCGCACGAAAGGCCTCACCATCATGAACTGGATCCCCGCCTGCCAGGCCGACGACATCGACACCGAGGACATCGTCCCGTTCGAGCACGCCGGCACCCAGTACGCCATCTACCGCTCCGCCGATGACGAGTTCTTCGCCACGGACGGCTACTGCACCCACGAACGCGAACTCCTCTGCGACGGCCTCGTCATGGGAAAGACCATCGAATGCCCCAAACACAACGGCCGTTTCGACTACGCGACCGGCACAGCGCAGGGCGCACCGGTGATCGAGAACCTGCGCACCTACCCGGTCAAGGTCGACGACTCCGACACCGTCCACATCGGAATCGGCTGACATGCGCGCCATGGTGATCGTCGGCGCCGGCGAATGCGGCGCCCGGGCCGCTGCCGCGTTGCGTGAGGCCGGGTGGGACGGCCGGATCGAACTGATCGGCGCCGAAAGGCACCTGCCGTACGAGCGGCCACCGTTGTCCAAGGCGACCCTGCTCGCGGACCTCGACCCGGTGCCGGTGTCCATCTACGACGAGGCCGCGCTGCGGGACCTCGACATCGTGCATCGCACCGGCGTCGAGGTCACCGACCTCGACCGCGACCACCGAGAAGTCGTTCTCGCCGATGGCGGGCGCATCGACTACGAACGTGTGCTGCTGGCCACCGGGGCGACGCCACGGAAGCTGCCGATGGCCGCCGGCTTCGACCGGGCCCACACCCTCCGCACCCACGACGACGCCCTCCGGCTGCGTGCCGGGCTCCGCTCGGCCGACCGGGTGACGGTTATCGGTGGCGGCTTCATCGGGCTCGAACTCGCTGCCGCCGCACGCTCCCTCGGCTGCGCGGTCACCGTCCTCGAGGTCGCCGACCGCCTCCTCGGCCGTGCGGTGCCCGCGCAGGTCGCCGACCGCGTCCACGCCCGACATGTCGAGGCCGGGGTCACGGTCCGGTGCGGCGTCACCCTCACCGAGATCACCGAGTCCGAGACCGGCACCACCGTCACGCTCGGCGACGGCGACCTCATCACCTCCGATGTCCTCGTAATCGGCATCGGCGCCGTTCCCGAGACGGCGCTCGCCGACAAGACGGGACTGCAGGTCGACAACGGCATCGTGGTCGATCATCGCCTCACCACGTCGGACCCGCGGATTTTCGCCGCAGGCGACTGCTGCTCCTTCCCCCACCCTCTCTACGAGGGCCGCCGGATCCGGCTCGAGGCCTGGCGCAACGCCCAGGACCAGGCCGTCGTCGCCGCCCAGAACATGGTCGGCGGCGACCGGACCTACGACGCAGTGCCCTGGTTCTGGTCCGATCAATACGATCTCAGCCTGCAGGTCGCCGGGCTGCCGACCGAGGCCGCCGCCGAGGTCGTGCGGTCCCGTCCCGACGGGGTCAGCATCCGCTACGGGCTCGACACCACGGGCCGACTCGTCTCGGCGGCCGCCGTCGGCATCGGAAACAGCGTGGCCAGGGACATCCGCCTGGCCGACATGGCCATCGCGAGGCGGGTCGTCGCCGACCCGGTGGCGCTCGCCGACCCGACGGTCAACCTCAAACAGTTCCTGCGCTGACACCCACCGCCCCGACACCGGAGGACCATTCTCTTGCCGACCCCGCTGCGCACCCGCCTCGACCTCACCGCACTCGCCATCGGTGACACCCCACTCCGCTGGACCCGAGTGCCCACCGGGCACGACGGCGGCACCGGCTGGCTCCATTCGGGCATCGCCGCCCTTCCCGACGGCTCGCTGCTGGTCGCCCATCCCGAGGGCCGCGACCTGATCCGCATCGACGACAGCGGAGACAGCACGCGCATCACCACTGCCCTGACGGAGATGCACTGCCTCACCGTCGCGAACACCACGGACGGCGCACTCGTGGTGTGGGCCGCCGACAACGGGCACCGCTTCGTCCACGACACCCCGGACTACGGTGAAATCCACGCGCCCGGAAGGGTGGTCGCTCTCGACCTCGACGGACACGTGGTGCGCGAACTCGACGACCCCGACGCCTCCCGGCCGTGGAGCCCGACCTCCGTCGCCCTCGTCGACGCGGACGACCCCGGCAGCGACATCTGGGTCGCCGACGGCTACGGGCAGAGCCTGATCCACCGCTACTCGGCGGACGGCGTCCTGCTCGCCACTGTCGACGGCACCGAGTCGGGGACACGCTTCGACTGCCCGCACGGCATCCTGATCCGGTCCGAGGGCACCGAGAAAAGGCTCTACGTCGCCGACCGATCGAACCGCCGCATCGTCGTCTTCGGTCTCGACGGCACCTACCTGCGCACCCTCGCCGCCGACGTGGTCGACAGCCCGTCCAGCATGGTCGACTACCGTGGACACCTCGTCGTCACCGAATTGTTCGGCGCACTGGCCATATTCGACGGTGACGACTACCTCGGTCACATCGGGTCGTCTCCGCGTGACCGGAACGAACCCGGCTGGCCCAACCGCATCGACGACACCGGGCAGACCGTCGCACCCCGACTCCGCGACGGATCGTTCAACAGCCCGCACGGCATCACCGTCCGCGACGATGCCCTTTACCTGACCGAATGGATGATCGGCGGCCGCATCGTCCGCCTGGGCCCCGCGGCCCACTGATACACCACCGTCTCCCTCGGATCCCGAACGAAGGAACACGGCAGTGGCGTCGAACCGAGCAGTCACCTACATCGGCCCCGGCACGGTCGAGGTCCGCGGCCGCACCACTGCCCCCGAGGGTCTGGTCCTCGGCCACGAAATCACCGGCGAAGTCGTGGAAGTCGGCCGCGATGTCGAATTCGTCGAGATCGGCGACCTGTGCTCGGTGCCGTTCGACATCGCCTGCCGACGCTGCCGCAACTGCAAGTTCGGCAGGACCGGGATCTGCCTGAACGTCAACCCCGACCGGCCCGGGTCGGCATACGGATACGTCGACATGGGTGGTTGGTTCGGCGGACAGGCCGAGTACGTCATGGTCCCCTACGCCGACTTCAACCTGCTGAAATTTCCCGACCGCGATCAAGCGATGGAGAAGATTCTCGACCTGACCATGTTGTCGGACATCTTCCCCACCGGATTCCACGGCGCCGTGACCGCCGGGGTCCGTCCGGGGTCGACCGTCTACATCGCGGGCGCCGGACCCGTCGGTCTCGCCGCAGCGGTCGCCGCCCAGCTGCTCGGGGCCGCCGTGGTCATCGTGGCCGACATGAACGCCGACCGGCTCGCACAAGCCCGCTCGTTCGGCTGCCAGACCGTCGACGTCGACGCCGTCGGCTTCGAGGCCAAAGGACATGGCGCCGAAGCGGACCGGGAGCAACCCGCCACCGTCCTGAACTCACTGATGGACATCACCGCCGCCGGAGGCGGCATCGGCATCCCCGGCCTGTACGTGACCGGCCACCCCGCACCCGGCGCCTTCCCTGCGGCGGCGCCGTAGCGGTCCACTCCGCCTCGCGCCGCGACAACCAGCGCGGACTTTACCTACCCTTTGCCAGCTACTTGCCAGGTTCAGTGCATTGTTCCTCGAGGTTCGTCGGGTGAACTGATGCCGTTCATGCAGAGTTCACCCGAGTGGTGTGCAGAGGGTAGAGGGGCGGCTTCATGGGTGTGTTCGAGCGTTTCCGCAGACCGTCGGCGGAGAGCAGTCATCGACCCGACGACGTCCCCACGACTCCGACCGGTTATCAGCAGACCGCCAGTAGGCTGCATGCGTTCAACCGGTACGAGATCAAGTACTTCGTCGACGAGCTGAAGGTGCCCGAGCTGCGTCGGGAACTGGCGGCGCGGATGGACGCCGACCCGTACTCTCCGCACGGGGGATACCCGGTGACCTCGCTGTATTACGACACCCCGGATCTGCGCTTCTATTGGGAGAAGATCGAGGGGTTGAAGTTCCGGCGGAAGCTGCGGTTGCGGCTGTACGGATCGCCGGCCGACTGCACGGACGAGACTCCGGTGCAGATCGAGATCAAGCAGCGCGTCAATCGCGTGACGCAGAAGCGGCGGATCGCCCTGCCTTACGGTCCTGCGCAGCGGTGGCTCAACGGCCGGCAGGAGATCGACTGCCATCCGACGCAGCGCTCCTTCGTCAACGAGGTGACGACGTTGATCGGCAACCTCGACCTGCGGCCGGTGGTGACGACAGGGTATCTGCGGGAGGCCTTCGTCGGCCGTGACGCCGACCTGGGTTTGCGGGTGACGATCGACCACAAGGTGCACGGGCGCGACCGGGACTTCCACTTCGCCTCCGGTGCACCGAACCGGTTCAGCATTCCCCCGAAGCTGGCCGTCGTCGAACTCAAGGCCAACGAGCGGGTGCCGTACTGGGCGACGGACCTGACTGCGCGCCTGGACATGTCGGTCATCCGGGTGTCGAAGTACTGCCAGTCCGTCGAGGCGTTCGGGCTGGCCCCGCGGTCGCGGATGGGGGCACCCGAGCTGGTGCTGCCGGATGGCTTCGACGATCGTGCGCCTGCCGAACTCCTGAACGATCAGGCCCCGGCGGGGCGCTGACATTCCACGTGCCTCCGCCCAGGGCGGGCCGGAGTGCCTTCACCTCTATCGAAACAGGATCACAATGAACTTCGACCTGCAGGATCTGAGCGGGACGTTCACGACGTTCGACATCATCGTGTCGTTGTCGTTGTCGTTCGTCCTCTCGGCCATCATCGCGTGGGTGTACCGGTACACCCACAAGAACGTCTCCTACAGTCAGTCCTACGTGCAGACTCTGGTGCTGTGCGGCATGATCATCACCCTGATCATGCTGGTGGTCGGCTCCAACATCGCCCGCGCGTTCGCCCTGGTCGGGGCCCTGTCGGTGATCCGATTCCGCAACGCCATCAAGGAAACCCGCGACGTCGGGTTCATCTTCCTGGTGATGGCGATCGGCATGACCACCGGCACCCGCTTCTACGTGCTGGCGATCGCCGCGACCGTCGCGATCTGCCTGGTGATGCTGATCATGTACAAGTTCAACTGGTTCAAGCTCGACGTGCAGCGTCAGGTGGTCAAGGTCCAGGTTCCGCCGGAGCAGGAATACACCTCCCTCGTCGAGGATGTGCTGATCGAGTACTGCACCGAGTTCGAATTGGTCTCGACCGAAGCGGTGAGGTCCGGGGCGCTCAACGAGCTGTACTACACAGCGCAGCTGAAGAAGAACAAGAAACCCACCGAGTTGATCTCCGCCCTCAGCGGAGTCAACACGGGTCAGCGTGTGACCGTCCTGACCGGATACGACCAGACGGACATCTGATGGACGAGACGACCACCGCCGCCGCCGGACCATCGAAGCGCCGACTCCGGCACCGGATCCCGACGTCGCTGCGCCAACACTGGAAGCTGGCCGCGGTGTTCGTCGCGTTCGTCACCGTCATGGCGACGGTGTTCGGCGCCAACCGAATTCACCCCTACATCACCGGTGATGCCACCGTCATCGCCTCGGAGATCACCGAGAACATCACCGGCACCGTTGATC
>NZ_JBHUSF010000128.1:0-23442 GCF_042673295.1 Rhodococcus sp. NPDC057014 | reverse complement strand
GGCGAGGTGCCGACGGTCACCGAGCCGATGACGGCGTTGTTTGCGTCGAGCACGGATACGCTCTTCGAACCCTGGTTTGCCACATAGGTTTTGGTACCAGCGGACACCGCACCCGACGGGTTGGATCCGACAGTGGTGGACTGCGCGACCTGCATCCGCGCCGCGGATACCGGCACCTGCACGGTCACCGGGTTGCTGGACTGCCCGGAGGTGACGGTGAACGAGTCGTAATCGGCGTCCGGGTTCAGCGCGGCCGCCTGCCGCGCCGCCTGGGTGGGAGTGTAGGTGAAATCGCCGGTGGTCGCGTCGACGGTGACGGTGCCGCGGCTCGGCTGTCCGGAGACGGCGTAACCGAGTTGGCTTCCGGACGCATTGATCGAGCCGAGCACCGCACCGGTGCTGCGGTCGGGTGCACCGACGATCGGTCCGGCAATGGATGCAGAGCTCGCGAGGGTGGATGTAGAGCTTGCGAGGGTGGATGCGGTGCTCGAGACGGCGAACGATTCGATCGGCTCGCTGGTCGTGACGGGCGCGGCAGCCAGCGATCGGCTCGCGTCGGTGATGACTGTCTTCTCCTGTCGGCGGCACCATGCCGCGGCCAGCACCCAGAACGTCGGCGACTCGATCGGTACCTGTGGGTCATTCGACAGGAACGGACGCAGCCCGAGAGCGCCGAGCACCTTCGACACGACGCTGGATGCAACTTCCACCGCCGGGGCGGGGAGAGACGGTCCCAATGCCAGCGTCCCGACCTGCTGCGCATCGGCACGGGTGTCCGATCCTGCGCGCGTCAGCGCTGTCGTCGCGCCGATCGCAGGGTTCGCCGGAACCGTCGCCGGTACTGCTTCCGGAACTGCCGCCGGCTCGACGGGGACGAGTCCGCGCACTGCCGGGGCCTCGGGCACGACGGCACGGCTCAGAGCCGCGCCGGATCCGTCCGTCACCGGGGTGGTCGACAGGTTCGGCACATTGGCGTCGCCGACAGGTGCGCTGTCGTCACCCTGCGAGGATGTCGCGGCGGCCGAATCCGATCGCTCGGTGACAGTTCTTTCCGGAGGCCGCTCGGCCGGCGCGCTCGCGGCACCGGACTCGTCTGCTGTCGTGCCCGAATCCGGCATGCCACCGCCGCTCGCAGTCGACGAACCGTCGGGTGCCGCGGGGTCGGGTGCAGTGGCAGTGTCGGGAGTCGTCGCATCGAACCCGTTCACGCCGTCGTCGGAGGACGTGGATTCGGTGCCCGTAGCGGATTGGGTGTCGGTGCCGGAGGTGGATTCCGAATCGGTGCTGGATGTGGATCGCGAATCGGTGCTGGATGTGGATCGCGAATCCGTGTTCAAGTCGCCGTTCGTCGCTGATCCGGACCTGTCGCTCGACGAGTCCGAGTCGGTACCCGAGGTGCCGGATGATGTCCTGTCCGACGAAGTCCCATCGGTGGATCGGTCCGTGGATCCCCGGTCGGACGATGTCTGGTCGGACGAGTCGGAACTCGACGACGTGGACGAGTCGCCGACGGACGGTGCTGCCACCGCCGTGCCGGCCGGCGCCCCGACCGCAAGCCCGATGCCCACTGCCACCGCCAGCTCGGTGAGGTGCCTGAGGTGCTTGTCGTTATTCATGAGTTCCTCCTCCGCGAGGACGCTTCGAACTCCAGCCCCCGGACGCACCATCCGGGGGCTGGGCCGGTTTATCGCCCCGGCCGGCGGAGCAATGACGAGTTAAGTTGGTGCCCTTGTCCGTCATCGTTGCCTCCCTGTCAGGCAACTGGTTTGAGGCTAGTTCGTGCGCCGTCATTACCGCATCGGACGTTCGCTGTATTCGGCGTCGTGAGAACCAGGCCCGATGGGCATTTCGACCCATTGGCGCGCTCGATCAGGCATCGAAGGTGGAGTGCCGCGTCCGGACAACCGGAAACCAATCCGCTTCCGGCGCGAGCATGAATCGCGACTGGTCAGTTCAGGCCGTGCTGGTAGGCGTAGGCGGTCGCGGCGGCGCGTGAGGTGACGCCGATCTTGGCGAAGATGTTGCTCAAGTGCCGTGCGACGGTCTTCTTGCTCAGCGACAGGTGCTCTGCCACATCCTGATTAGTCATTCCGGATGCGACGAGTCGTAGCACCTCGACCTCCCGGGCGCTGAGATGGTCCGGGAGTTGCGCCGGTGGTGGGGAACACCCGAGCAGTTCGTCGGTGCGCTGCAGATCCGGCATCGCGCCCAGTCGACTGAACACCACACGACATGTGTCCCATTCGAATCGCGCGGTGTCCTCGTCGCCAATCGCACAGCAGGCCAGCCCGATCAGCCGGTGGCTGCGTGCGGCCTCGTACGGCACCTCGAGGTCCGTCCAGATCTGTGCGGCGGCTCGCAGACCGGGCAGCGCACCCGCGGGGTCGCCGTCCGCGAGCCGTACCGCACCGGCAACCTGTACTGCCGCGGCCCGAACGGCCAGCGGGGCGCCGACCATGGCGGGAAGTTCCTCGGCAGCCGCCCGTGCAAGTTCCAGGTTCCCCGCAGCTATCGCGATCTCTGCCTGTGCGGGGAGCAGTTTCGCCCTCGCGAGTCGGTCCGAGGGATGTTCGACCAATGCACGGGCGAGACCGGCGGTGGCTGCGTCGGTGCGGCCTTGCGCTGCCCGCAGCAGTGCCATGCCGGGCTGCACGTCCCAGCCGTAGGTGCCGGCGTGCCCGAACGCTTCCTCCGCTGCGGCGAGGTCACCGACCAGCCGCCGAATCTCCCCGATCTGGTACCAGGCCTGGCCGGCGTCCATGGCGATGGTTCCGTTCTGCTCCGCACAGGCTTGCCGTGCTTCGTGTTCGGCGTCGGCCCAGGATCCGTGCAGGCGCAGAATTCGGGATCGGTGCATCCGGCACGAGCCGGAGACGGCCGTGGCACCGTGCTGGGTGCCCAGCCATTTCTCGAATGCGGATGTCCAGGTGCCGGCGCGACCGAAGTCCGACATGTATTCGCAGGTGTTGATCGAGCTGCAGTAGATCCACCAGGAGCTCACGGGCTTCACCTCACGTGCGGCCACGGCGATCATGGCCTCGTCGAGTAGAGCAGTGCCGCCGGAGATGTCACCGAGTGCGACGAGGGCCCGGCCTGCCTGGTGCAGGCCGACGTTGACCAGATCGGGATCGCTGAACTGTGTGCCGATCCTCGTTGCGCGGCGTGCCAACTCGAGTGATCCGTCCGGGTTGCCCGTATGGAACGCACCCTCGGCCTGAGTTAGCGACAGGTAGCCGTGCACCGCGCACTCCGGCTCCTGCTGCAGCAGACGTTGTGCACGGGAGAGCCATCCCATGGCCGGGGAGATGTCGCCGTGCATCATCGCTACCAGGTGGATTCTGATCGCGCACATGGCGGCGTCGAGATTGTCACCGTTGTCCATGCGGTCGGTGTAGATGCGGCTGCGTATCTCGACGCTGCGCTCGGGCCGGCCGGTGAGGTGGGCGGACTCGGCGAGGGCCTCGAGATCGTCCGGATCGAGAGCCGCCGATTCGTCTGCGCGGCTGAGCAGGGTGTACGCCTCGTCCCACATCTGTGCTCGGTAGGCGGCCCGACCGCGCTCCCGGTCATCGACCGTGCGACCGAACCGCGTGTCGAGTGAGGGTGTCGCGCGTCGAAGGAGTTCACCTCGGGGCGAAGCGGTAGCAGCAGCATCGGGCACGATCATCTTGTCCACATTGAGCCCGCACCCACGCTGGATCTCTTGGAGTTCGGACCCGAACTCAGCGGCAGTGGCAGGACGATCGGCGGGACTGGTGGCCATGGCCCGTTCGATGGCAGCACACGCCTTCGGCGGAAGACCCGCCCCACGTATGTCGGGAATCGGCTGCGTGGTGATTCGCAGGAACTGGGCGATCAACTGCTCGTCGCTCCTGCGTTCGAAGGCGGCGTGACCCGTGATTGCGCAGAACAATGTCGCGCCCAGGCCGTAGACGTCCGTCGCCGGAGTGGATGGCTCACCCTCGAGCACTTCGGGAGCGGTGAAGGCCGACGAACCCGTAACCGGGCCGGCGGATGTCTCGAAGGCTCCGGCGATGCGCGCGATACCGAAGTCGGTCAACTGCGGCTCGTCGTAGTTGGTGATCATGATGTTTGCGGGCTTGACGTCGCGGTGGAGTATTCCGTTCCGGTGCGCAGCCTCGAGCGCACCGGCCAGTTTGACCCCGAGACCCATCGCATCACCCAAGTCGAACGGGCCGGCCCGGCGGATCTTTTCCTCCACCGAACCACCAGGGTGGTACTGCATCACGATGTAGGGTCGGCCACTCCGGGTGACCCCGACTTGATGGACGTCGACGATGTTCGGATGCCCCGACAGTCTGCCCATCGCCTGCTGTTCGCGGATAAACCTTTCGCGCTCGTCCTGTTCCACGTCGGCGGTGAACACCTTGATCGCGACCATGCGGTCCAGAGAAGGCTGCAGACAGCGATACACGATGCCGAAGCCACCCCGTCCGATCTCGATTGCATCGTCGAACCCGTCCGCAGCCAACTCCGCCGTGACCGCCGAAATGGGATCACGAGGGGTTTCCGACGGGTCGTCCTCGGGCATGGGCTATCTCGATTTCTCGACTTGTGGCATCAACAGTGACGGAGGAGTCTCTTCGGCCTGCGCCGGTCACCGCAACCAGTCGTACGAGCAGCACCACGACAGGTCACCGCGCCCTCCTCGGATTTACAGACCGCATGGTTGTTTCATTTCAACCCTAATTCCCGGTCCCATTGGCAGGTAGGCCCAGCTATACATTGGCGCAGGTCCAATCTGTGGATACCGCCGCGGCCTGGTCGACCGTCTTCCCGCCACTTCCCCTACGAACACGACCGCCAACTCGGGTGAGGTGGCGGTCGCGGCCTTCATCGGGGTGCTCAGAACAGTGCGGGGACGGCGACCAGGATGAACCAGCACAGTGCGGGTGCGACTGCGACGACGATGCCTGCGTTGAGGAGAAGCTGGCGGTAGAACGCGGGGCGTTCGATGTTCTGGGCGTTGGCGAGGACGAGGGCGCCGTTCGTGGAGAACGGGGACACGTCGACGACGGTCGCCGAGATCGCCAGCGCCGCGACGACTCCGACGACGGGGAGCGCGCCGGTCTGCAGCAGGGGCAGGGCGAGCGGGATGATCGCGGTGAGCAGTGCGGTCGAGGATGCGAACGCGGACGTGACGCCGATGACGTAGCACAGGACGAACGCGACCAGCAGTGGTGCGCCGACGGTGATGGCCATTTCGGCGAGGTGGTCGATGGTGCCCATTTCCTCCATGATCGAGATGTAGGTGACCATGCCGGCGACGAGTAGGACGGTGGACCAGCTGATGCCGGCGATGGCTTCGTTCTGCTTCGACAGATCGGTGAAGGCGAGGACCGCGCCGGCGGCGATGGCGACGAAGCTGATCGGCAGATGCAGCACCAGCACGAGTACGAGCACGGTGGCGATGAGGAACAGGGTGAGCTTCTGGACCCGGGTCACGGGGTGCGCGTCGGGCACGACGCTGGTCGCCGTCTGCGCGCGAGTGAGTACCTGCGTCCCGCCCGACGAGCCTGCACCGCCGGTGGTCGGCGTCCGATCCGGTGCCCCGACGGTGGTGGGACGCGTTGTACCGCTGCCGGTTTCGTCGCTCGTTCCGGTGGCGGTGTACTCGAGGTCGCGGACTCGGGCGAGGACCGAGTAGCCCACGACGGTCAGCACCGACAGCAGGAGATTGATGCCGTAGCTGGCGAAGAACAGCGTCCAGGGCGCGATGGTCAGGCCGCTGGAGTTGACGATGTCGGTGACGAGGACGCCGGAGACCGAGATCGGCGAGAACGCGCCGGCGTGGGCGCCGTTGATCGTCATGATGCCCATCACGAGCGGACTCATCCGGGTGCGCGCGGCGAACGACATCGCCGCGGGCGAGATCAGCGCGACCGCCGCGGGGCTGAAGGTGCCCAGTGCCGTCAGCACGGAGGCGGAGAAGAAGAACACCCAGGGAACGATCACCGTCCGGCCGCCGACTGCGCGGATGCAGGCGTTGACGAGGAGGTCGATGGTGCCGTTCCTCTTGGCCATGCCGAAGAAGTAGGTGACGCCGATGATCGTCAGGACGATCGAACTCGGGAATGCGGCGAGGATTTCCTTGTCGTCGTATCCGAGGGCGAAGGCTCCGACGAGGAAGGCCCCGATGAAGCCCAGGATGCCGATGTTGATGGGGAAGATGGTGGCGATCACGAACATCGCGACCAAGGCGATCAGGGGGAGTATTTCGATGGAGGTCATGGTCGTTCTTTCGCTTGCTGTCCGGCAGGGTCGCCTGCCTGGTCGTCGGCTGTTCCGGTTGCGTGAACAGAGGGGGCCTCGACGCGTCCGAGGGCACTGAATGGCGGTGCCAGGGTGCGCGTGCGCGGCGTCTCCCGACTTGTGACGGGGTCACGGTGCGGGGTCGGAACGGGCGCGGTGGAATCGACCAGTTCGGTGGACAGCTCCCAGACCCGGTCCCGGTCGGCGGGAACGTCTTCGCTTGGGGGTAGCGGGCTCGTGGTTCGCATGTCACATCCTCTCGTCGATCATGTCCTACATCACGTTAGAGACGGCAGATGTTCAGAACAATGTCACGTTTCTACCCGGGGGTTCAGTTCTGCTTAAGTCATGCCGGCGGCGTCGTGCCCAGGTGATCGTCGTGCTGATGGCGCCGCTGTGGGCCGTCCACCTCGACGAACGGCGATGTCCCCGGTCCTACCCGGCCGCCGGCCGCCGTGTGTACCGTCCTCTACGGGCGCTCTACCCGGCGATGTAAGCCGCTCTTAAGGGTCGTCCTCACATTCGAAATTGTGCTCCACCCAGGTGGGGCGCAGGGTTGACGGTGTCACCGCTGGAGATTCAGTTCCCTTACCCCGATCAGAGCCTTCGGCGGTGCCTCAGACTTCGTCACGAATGAAAGGCGGCCGGGCGGTGTTCACACTCCGTGGAACCTGGATGCGAGGGGGCACCAGCAAGTGCTGGCTCTTCAACGCGGTTGATGTCGACCCTCTGGTCGAGCAGGCGGGCGGGATCGACGCCATACTCACCTCGGCCTTCGGTTCGGGTGACCCCCGTCAGCTCGACGGCGTGGGCGGCGGCAGCTCGACAACATCCAAGGCCGCGATCGTGCGCCGATCCGCCGAGCCGGGCATCGACGTCGAGTACCTGTTCGCACAGGTCGCGATCGGTGACCGCCGGGTCGAGTGGGGCAGCAACTGCGGAAACTGCGCCACCGGGATAGGGCTGTATGCGCTGCAGTCCGGGCTCGTCGCGGTCGACAGTGCGACGACGATCGTGCGGATGCGCAACACCAACACCGGTGCAATCCTCACCGCCGAGATCGCGACCCCGGGCGGGGTGATCCCCACCGAGGGGGTTGCCGCCGTGCCGGGGACCAGTGCGCTCGGCGTTGCGGTTGCCCTGACCTTCACCGGCCTCGCCTCCGGTACCGCACTGCTGCCCACCGGGTCGGCGTCCGATTCGATCGCGCTCGGTGATCGCCGCTACCGGGGCACGATGGTGGTCGCCGGGGCGCCGGCCGCGCTGTTCGACGCCGCCGACCTGGGCCTGAGCGGGGCGGAGGACAATGCGGTGATCGCCGACCACCTCTCCGTTCTCGTGGCTTTGCGGCGCGAATCGTCGCTGCGGATGGGACTGAGCAAGCCCGGTGACCCGATCTCGCATGCCATTCCGAAGGTCGGTGTGATCGGCCCCCCGCGGGACTATCGCACCAGCGCGGGCATCGACATCGCCGGCGAGGACTACGACGTCTCGGTCCGCATGCTGTCCATGCTCGCCCCGCATCCGGCGATCGGCCTGACATCGGCCGTCGCCGTCGCCGCGGCCGCCACCGTGCGAGGGGGAGTGGTGGCAGACAACGCCCGGGTGCGGTGGCCCGGATCGCTGCGACTGGGAACGGCCGCGGGCGTCCTCGACATCGACCTCACCACCTCCCACGACGGAGTGATCGAGGCGGTCTCACTGCACCGCGCGGCGCGGCGCATCGCGGCCGCCGAACTGTTCGTCGCGTCCCCGGCTGCCGTGCTGGCGGGAACCGCACGGTGACCCGCTAAGCGTCGGCGAAACCTTCCTCGAGGCGTCGCGCTGCCGCCATGCACAGTGTGATGGCCGCTTGGGCCGCCGGACTCAGCCGACGCTCGGTCAGGTGTGCGACGAGGATCCGGCGCTGCGGCGAGCGGGTGGCGAGCGGGATGGACCGGACGTCGGGGCGGGGATTGAGGACCGCCAGCCGCGGCGCGATCGACACCCCCAACTCGACCCCCACCATGGCCTGCACCTCCCCGTAGTCGTGGGCGAGGAAACTTGTCCGAGGGCTGAATCCGCCTTGCTGGCAGAGCCTTTCGAGGGTGTGGGCAACCGGGTGATCGTCGGCGCGCACCACCCACGACTCGTCGCGGAGTTCGGTGATCCTGATCGACTCCCGGTCGGCGAGGCGGTGCTTTTCCGACACCAGGAGCAGGGTCGGATCGTTCATCAGGTGGTGGTACGTCAGCAGTGGGTCGTCGATCCGGTTCCACTCGTAGTCCCACAACAGGGACAGCTCCGTCTCCCGGCGGCGAAGCGAATCGACGAGCTGGGCGAATCGTCCACTGAGGACGCGCAGGTCGATGCCGGGGTGGTGGGTCTTGAATTCCTTGATCACCAGCGGCAGCAGCGAGGATCCGGCCGTGGGGAAGGTTCCGATCGCGAGTTCTCCCGCACGTAGTCCGTGGATCTCCGCGAGTTCGGCGTCCGCGGCCTCGAGTTCGATGAGGATCCGTTCGGTGTGTTTGACGATGGAGCGGCCGGCGTCGGTGAGCATGATGCCGCGCGCGTGCCGTTCCAGCAGCGGTTGCCCGGCCTCCTTCTCGAGCTTGGCGATCTGCTGCGAGACCGCCGAGGTGGTGTATCCGAGCGCCGCGGCAGCCGCGGTGATGGAGCCGTGCTTCGCGACCTCGCACAGCGTGAACATCCGCGTCGTGTCGAGCACGTCAGCCACCTGCCTTTAGAAGAATTTAAAGGGAGTCAAGATACTTGCGATTGTACTTCACTCGGGCGGGTGACAGATTGGAGTCCGCACACGCGGGAAAGGCGCCGCCCGACTTCCACGCAGGGCGCCACCACCCTTCCGTCTCCATCATCTCTCGACACTGCCGAGGACTGCCCATGAGCGTGAATCCACACGATGACACCCTGACCTCGAGTTCGCCTGGGAAGGCGAACCGCGGTCCGCTGCAGGGGATCCGAGTTCTCGACATCAGCACCGTGTACGCCGCTCCGATCACCGCGATGCTGCTGGGCGACTTCGGCGCCGAGGTGATCAAGGTCGAGCACCCGACGGGCGACCCCGCCCGATCCCACGGGGCGAACAAGGACGGCCACGGACTGTGGTGGAAGGTCATTGCGCGCAACAAGAAGTGCATCACCCTCGACCTCGGCACTCGCGAGGGCCAGCAGATCCTGCGGGATCTGGTCGTCGACGTCGATGTGCTCGTGGAGAACTTCCGACCCGGAGTGCTGGAGAAGTGGGGGCTCGGACCCGACCTGCTGATGGCGCTCAATCCGGGCTTGATCATGTTGCGGGTCACCGGCTTCGGACAGGACGGGCCCTACGCCCAACGTCGCGCCTTCGGTACCCTCGCCGAGGCGATGAGCGGATTCGCACACCAGACCGGTGAGGAGGACGGCCCGCCGACGCTGCCTCCGTTCGGTCTCGCCGACGGTGTCGCCGGCATTACCGGCGCCTTTGGCGTGGTCACGGCACTGCTGCACCGCAACAGCCCCGAAGGCGCCGGGCAGGGGCAGGTCATCGACCTCTCGCTGCTCGAACCCCTGGTCGGCATCCTCGGCCCGGGTCCCACCGCCTTCGACCAGCTCGGCGCGATCGCCGGCCGCCAAGGCAACCGCTCGCCCAACAACGCCCCCCGCAACACGTACCTCACCAAGGACGGCCGGTGGGTGGCGATCTCGGCCAGTGCCACCTCCGTCGCCGAACGGGTCATGCGCCTCGTCGGACGAGCTGACCTCGTCGAACAGCCGTGGTTCGCCTCGGCCGCGGAACGCAGCCGCAACGGCGACCTCCTCGACGAGGCGGTCGGGAAATGGATCGCCGCCCGCCCGTTCGACGAGGTCGTCGCCGAGTTCGAGCGCGTCGGCGCCGCCCTCGCACCCATCTACGACGTCGAGCAACTGATGAACGACCCGCACGTCCGCGCCCGCGACATGATCACCACCGTCGACGACGAGGACCTCGGGCCTCTCGCCATGCAGAACCTCATGGTGCGCATGCTCGGCACCCCGGGCGCCATCCGATTCCCCGGACGGCGACTCGGACAGGACAACACGCAGATCTACCGCGACACACTCGGATTGAATGTCGAGAATCTACAGGAGAAGGGTGTCATCTGATGGCCCGCAGCTACCTCTTCGTGCCCGGACACAATGAGAAGCTCCTCGGCAAGGTCTTCGACGCCGGTGCGGACGCGGTGATCCTCGACCTCGAGGACGCGGTCCCGCCGGAGTACAAGGATGCCGCCCGCGCTCGCGTCGCCGACACTCTGACCATCCACCCGGCGTGGGTGCGCATCAACGCTGTCGGCACCGCGCTCGCCGCCGACGATCTGGCCGCGGTCGCCGACCGTGCTCACGGCATCCGCATCCCGAAGGTCGACTCGGTCGACGACGTGCGGTGGGTGCGGGACCGGGTACCGGAGACGCCACTGATCTGCGCGATCGAAACCGCGAAGGGAGTCGCCAACGCCCCGGCCATCGCCGCCGAACCCGGCGTCGAACACCTCGCCCTCGGCGGCATCGACCTCCGGAAAGACCTCGGCATCGGCGACGGGGACGCCCCGCTGCAGTACGCGCGATCGCACCTGGTCATCGCCTCCCGGGCCGCGGGCATCGCACCACCGATCGACAGTGTCTACCCCCTCCTGCGGGACACTGACGGACTCGCCCGGCAAGCCGCCCACGCCCGCTCTCTCGGCTTCGGCGGCAAATCCGCGATCCACCCCTCCCAGCTGCCGATCATTCACACCGCCTTCATCCCCGGCGAGGACGAACTCGTCTGGGCACGACGGGTTGTGAACGTCTTCGCGAAATCGGGCGGAGCGGCCGTCCAGCTTCCGGACGGCGAGTTCGTGGATCTGCCCGTCGCCGAGCGGGCTCGTAGAATCCTCCAGTCTCAGTAGCCCTGCAGAAACGGCTGTTGATCGCCGTGCAGGCGAGGGTGGCCGCGCAGTGACGGCGACGATCCTGCACGGCGAAGACATCCCGGCTTCTGCACGTGGCAGCAAATGTGCGAACCGGATCCCGCGTCCGCGGTGTGCCGCGACCACGGATGAGGGCACCACTTGGCGGACGTACATCAATCTTGTTCATGTCTGTACATGCCTAATATGAGTTGGATTTATGTGAGTGGACTCACTTCACTGGAGGCATGAACAGAAGCACTCCGGCGAGCAGCGATACGGACCTCTTCGCCGACGAGGTCGTGATCGACCCCTACCCGACGTACGCCGAACTCCGCGATCTCGGTGCGGTGGTACATCTGCCCGCCAACGACGTCTATGCCCTGACCCGCTACGACGTCATCCGCGACGCGTTGGCCGATCCGGGCACCTTCTCGTCCCGGACGATCGGCTTCAATTCCGTGGTCAACGAGGCGCTTCAGGGCACTTCGCTGGCCTCCGACCCGCCGATCCACACCGAATTGCGCGCGACGCTTTCCGAGAACCTCTCTCCACGGGCGCTGCGGGGGCTCCGGGATCAGATCCACACCAAGGCCGATGCGCTGGTCGCGGACCTGGTCGCCAGGGGATCGTTCGAGGCCATCGATGCGTTGGCGCGCGCCTTCCCGCTCGAGGTCGTCGCGGACCTGATCGGTTTCACCGGTGAGGTGCGCGACAACATGTTGCGCTGGGGACAGGCCGCGATGGAAGTCATCGGTCCGATGAATCAGCGGACCGCGGAGAACTTCCCGATCGCCGGCGAACTCTACGGTTGGTGCACCGGGGTCGGGGCCGCCGATCTGGCGCCGGGGTCGGTCGGTCGCGGCATCTTCGACGCCGAGGACCGCGGCGCCATTCCTCCCGGCACCGCCGGCCACATCATCCACCAGTACCTGGGCGCGGGTGTCGACACCACGATCGCCGCGCTCGGCAACATCGTCGCGCTCGTCTCGGCTTTCCCCGATCAATTCGACCTGGTCCGCGGAGATTCCGCGCTGGTGCCGGCGGCCTTCAACGAGATACTCCGGTTCTGGGCGCCGGTCCATGCCTGGGGCCGTTCGGTGACCCGGGACGTGAACATCGACGGCACCCTCGTGCCGGCCGGATCCCAGGTGGCGATCCTGTTCGGCGCAGGCAACCGCGACCCGCGGCACTACGAGAACCCGGACGCCTTCCTGGTCCAGCGAAATCCCGTCGACCACCTCTCCTTCGGATACGGACCGCACGGCTGCGCCGGCCAGGGCCTGGCCCGCTTGGAAGCCCACGCCGTCATCGGGGCACTCGCCGTCCACGCGCAGCGGCTGGTGGCCGCCGAGCCGGTTCGGTTGCCCAGCAACATCACCCGCTCCATCGACGCACTCGAGATCCTGAAGGTGGTTCCAGCATGACAAGAATCGTGATCGACCGGCCTCGCTGTGAAGGTCATGGACTGTGCGAAGAGATCGCTCCCGATCTGATGCACCTCGACGACGCGGGCGAACTGATCCTCGACGTCGACGACATCCCCGAGGGAAGCCCGGAACTCACGGACGCCGGCGCCGCGGTCCGGGTCTGCCCCGTGGCCGCACTCAGGCTCGCATGAAACTCATCGAAGTTCCCGAACGAATCCTGGTCATCGGCAACGGGATCGCCGGCCAGACCGCGTGTGACAGTCTCCGAGCCGCGGGTTTCGACGGCGATCTGACCATTGTGGGAGCCGAACCCCGGGCGGCGTACTCGCGGCCCGCGCTCTCCAAGGCGCTCCTGGTCGACGGGGGTTCCCACGAACTGGCACCCCCCACGCACGAGGCGACCGAGGTGCTCGGGGTGGCGGCCGTCGACCTCGACGTCGAGTCCCGCCGGGTGCGTCTCGACGACAGTTCGGACCTGACCTACGACGGACTCGTGATCGCCACCGGTTCCAGGGCGCGGCGCCTGGGCGGCGACGACAGCGTGGAGTTGTCCTTGCGCACCGTGGACGACGCCCTGATCCTCCGGGAACGGCTGGCGGCCCGGCCCACGGTCGTGGTCGTCGGTGCCGGTCCGCTGGGCATGGAGATCGCATCCGCGGCCCTGTCGGCGGGGTGCCGGGCCACGCTGGTAGCCGACGGCCCGCCGATGCTGTCGCACTTGGGGCGCTGCCTGTCCGAGACGTTCACCGCGGCCGCGGTAGCCCGAGGACTCACGGTCGTCATCGGCTCGGCTGCCGGGATCGACGACGCGCATGGGGTGGTCCTGCGCGACGGATCACGAGTCGACGCCGACCTGATCGTCAGTGCGATCGGCGACATACCCGACACGGAGTGGCTGGCCACCAGCGGACTGCTGACCGGCGGCCGTCTCGAGGTGGACTCGCGAGGCCGGGTCCGGCCAGACATCGTCGCGGCCGGGGACGCCGCCGCCGTTCCCACGCCTACGGGAGTGCGTCGAATTCCGCTGTGGAGCAGCGCTATCGAGCAGGCGAAGGTCGCTGCCCACGCGCTCCTGACGGGCGACGATGCGCCGGAACTCGACCTCGAACCCTACTTCTGGACCGAGCAGTTCGGGCTGAACCTCAAGGCCACCGGCCACCTACCGGCCGCCGGTGAACCCGAGTTCCTGCTCGGCGACAGCCCGCACGGACCGTCGGTGATGCGCTGGACCCACGTCGGCGGTGACGGTGTCGCGGTCGCCGTCAACCATCGGATCCCGATCCCGAAACTGCGCCGCATGGCCGCCGCGGCCGGATGACGTCGACCCCTCGGGAGGAGGACGCGTAACTTCGTGTGGATGAACCAACCCGGTGATCACTCGAGTGATCTCGGCCTGGAGCGGCTCGCCTCGGTCAACCTCAACTTGCTGGTGCCGTTGCTGGCCCTGCTCGAGGAAGGATCGGTCACCCGCGCCGCGGCCCGGGTCGGCATGTCCCAACCCGCGATGAGTCATGCCCTGGGGCGGATGCGCCGACTGATCGGTGACGATCTGGTGACGCGGCAGGGGAGCGGGTTGATGCTCACGCCGCGTGCCCTGGAACTCGTCGCACCACTGCGCGAAGTGCTGCGGCAGACCGCACAGGTGGTGAATTTCCCGGGCTTCGACCCCGCGCGTGACAGCCGCACCATCACGGTTGCGATGACCACCAGCACCGCATTCGTGGTCGGGCCGGGTGTGGCGCGGCTGATCGCCGAGCGGGCACCGAATGCGACTCTGCGGGTGCGCAACTTCGTCCAGCCGCAGCCAAGCGACTTCACCGACGACGGCGTGGACGTCGTACTCCTGTCCGAGGCGTTCACCTCGCCGTACCCGCGCGAGCGCCTGTACGAGAATCGCTGGGTGGTGATCGCCCACCCGGACAGCGATCCCGGGGCGTCCGCACTGGATCTGCTCACGTCTCTGCCGCATGTCACCTACGACTCCCGGCACCGGGTGGCGCCGTACGCCGCGATGGACGCGCACGGCGTGCACTACCGGATCGGGCAATTGATCTCCGACCACCTGCTCATCCCGCACATGGTCGCGTCGGCAGGCGGGGTGGCGGTGCACACCTTCCGGGTTGCCGTCGCGATGCGGGAACGGGTGGACCTCCGCATCGAGGAGTTCCCGCTGCCGGTCTCGCCGTTGGGGATCGACATGGTGTGGAATCCGCGGCTGGCGGATGCGGCGTTCATCGCCTGGTTGCGGGAGATCCTCGTCGACGCGACGGCTTTCGAGTTCTAGTCGTCCGACGCGAGTAGGTGGCACCAGGAGTCGGTGAGTTCGTCGAGGCACGCCTCGCGGGGAGTCTGCCAGCCGACCGCGAAGTAGCGGCGCGAGAGGTACTCGAGCTGACCGAACGCGAGCACGCAGCGGATCCGGCGCCGATCGGGAGGGAACCGCGTGGCCTGGTCCAGGCCCGCCGTCATGTCGCCGACGGCGGACTCGAACCACTGCTCGGTCTTGGCTGCGACGTCCGGCTCCTGGGCTGCCTGGTAGGACGCGGTGAGATAGGGCTTGATCTCGTCCCACTGTGAGAACTTGCGGTCCAGCCACTGCTGGATCCGGTCACGCGAGCCCGAGGCCACCACCGCGGTGAGTGTGGGGTCGTCGGCAGCGGTGAGTATTGCGTCGACCTTCGTCAGCAGCGCGCTCATCACGTCGGCCTTGGACGAGAAGTGCAGGTAGAAGGTCGTCCGGGTCGATCCCGCGGCGCTGGCTATGTCATCGATCGTGGTTGCGACGTAGCCCTTCGTGCCGAACAGCTCGAGCCCTTTGGCGAGGAAAAGGTCGTAGGTCATTTGCTTCTGTGCGGCGCGGAGCGACATGACCTCAGATTGTAGCCGCAGTCAACCCACGAATCAGATAGGCCATTCACAAAACGATAAATCAATTCACTTGACGATCTGTAATGTTAATGGCTACCGTGACTAGTACCACGTCATGCGCACATGACGTCGACGAAAGGAAGTGCCGATGAAGGGCTCCCAGACCGCCGAGAGAAACACCGTCCACACCGTTCTCGGCCCGGTTCCCGCCGACGAACTGGGGGTCGTCTCGGTTCACGAAGCGCTGCTGTCCGTGGTCCCGGGCGCGGAGCACGCATTCGACATCACCCCGGACCGCGCCGCGACCTTCGAGGTGCTGGTGGGGAAGCTCGCCGAATTCCGGGACCACGGCGGGCGGACGATCGTCGACAGCACCGGCATGTTCCACGGCCGCGATGTCAAGCTCTACGAAGCGCTGTCACGCACGACCGGAGTGCACATCGTCGCGTCGACGGGCATGGGACCCGAGGAAATGCTCGGCGGATACTTCCTGACGCCGCAGACCGATCCGCCGACGCCGTGGCCTGCAGACAAATTCGCCGACCTCTTCACCAAGGAGATCACCGAGGGCATGGTGGTTCCCCGGGTGGAACGCCGGGGTGCCGCAGGACTGGTGGCGACCGCCGCGAATCCCGACGGCATGACCGCCACCGAGGAGAACCTTCTCCGCGCCGCAGCCCGAACCGCCCGTGACACCGGCGTACCGGTCTCTCTCCGTTTCGGGAAGGACGCGGTGCACGACCTCGGGATCGTTGTGGACGAGGGCCTGCAGGCCGACCGCGTCGTCGTCGGCGGCCTCGACCGCAGGGATGCGGTCGACGCCGGCGCGCCGCTCGAGATCGCCCGCCGCGGAGCCTACGTCGCCCTCGACCACGTGGGTGCGGACGGCGGGCTGTACGTCACCGACGCCGAGCGCGCCACCCTCATCCGCGAACTGGTCGACGCCGGTCATGGCGACCGAATCCTCCTGTCGAGCAACGCTACCGGCGTGTCGGTGGGAGAACCGGGTCTCGATCTGCCGTTCAGCTACATCCTGTCGGCTTTCGTGCCGCGTCTCACCGCGCAGGGACTCGGCGTCACCGACATCCAGCGCATGCTCGCAGACAACCCGCGCGACCTGCTGTCGGTGCGCTGAGCGCCCGAACCCACGTCATCGAAGAATCGTCCTTCCCGAAGGGGAGTTTCCTGTGTCAAGAGTGAACACCGTCCTGGGATCGATCCCGGCCGAAGAGTTGGGCATCGTCGCCGTCCACGAGCACATCGGATACGGCATGCCCGGCTCCGAGCTGGACACGAGGTGGTGGAAGACCCCCGAGGAGCGGTACCAGGAGACCGTGCCGAAACTGCGCAAGTTCCACGAGTACGGCGGCGGAACCTTCGTCGACGTCACCGGAATCTGCAACGGCCGTGACGTCGACTACTACAAGTCGCTGTCCGCGAAGACCGGCGTCCACATCGTCGCCTGTACCGGCTTCGTCGGCGGCGACACCGCCCTGCCGTTCTTCGAGCGGGCGAGCGTCGACTACCTGACCGAGCAGTTCCTCCACGAGATCACCGTCGGCATCGGCAACACCGGCAGCCGCGCCGGAGTCATCAAGGTCGGCGTCAGCCGCGGTGGCAAGATGACCGACCTCGACAAGCGCATCTACCGGGCCGCGGCTCGCGCCGCACTCGAGACCGGCGTACCGATCCTGACCCACCTGGCCATCGACGCCGAGAACGCCATCGCGATCTTCACCGAAGAAGGACTCCCGCTGCACCGCGTGCTGTTCGGGCACGCCGACGACGGAGTCAACGCGTCGAAGACACGTGACCGGTGGATCGCCGAACAGGGCGGCCGCGTCGGCTTCGACACCTTCGGCTACGAAACCGAACTCGAGGACCCGCCGTTCTGGGCCCGCCCGCGCAAGGAACGACTCGACCACTTCCTCGGGTTCCTCGCCGCCGGTCACCTCGATCAGGCGCTCGCCGGCGTCGACGCCAACTGCAGCCCACTCGGTTGGCCCGGAGTCAAGGGGCACACCTGCAACTACCTGTTCGAGGACCTCATCCCGGATCTGCGCGAGGCAGGCCTGGACGAGGCGACCATCACGACGCTCTTCGTCGAGAACCCGGCCGACTTCCTGACCATCCAGAACTGACTAGGACGAGAATCATGCAATCTTCGGACCTGAAGAATCTGACCGTCGCCGTCATCGGCGCCGGGTACGCCGGCGCCGCATCCGCCAAGGCCCTCAGCCTGCTCGGCGCCGACGTCACCGTGTACGAGCAGGCCACCGAGATCCGTGAGGTCGGCGCCGGCATCGGCCTGCGTCCCTCCACCATGGACCGCTTCCGCCAGTGGGGCATCTTCGACGCGATTGCGAAGGTCAGCTCACCGAGCGACTACTTCGAGATCCTCACCGCCACGGGCGAACCGATCATGAAAGAATCGTGGCCGGGTATGGACGAGTACACCGTCGAGACCCACACTCATCTGATCCACCGCGGTGACTTCATCGAGGCCCTCGTGAGCGTCCTGCCCGGCGGCATGGTCGAACTCGGCCACAAACTCGCCACCGTCGACGACCGCGGCGAGCGTTCCCTGCTCACCTTCACGAACGGCACGACCGCCGAAGCGGATCTGGTGGTCGGTGCCGACGGCATCAAATCCGTCGTGCGCCGACAACTCTTCGGCGACAACGAACCGGTGTTCTCCGGCGAGCGGGCCTACCGCGCCGTCATCGACATCGCCGACGCCCACGGCATGGTCGTCGACGACAACCTACGCATGTACATAGGCAAGGGCACCAAGGTGTATCTGCTGCCCCTGCGCCACCGCAGCCAGGTCTCCTTCGACATCACCGCCCTGTGCCCCGACAGCGACTGGGCGCCACAGGTATCCAAGGACGACATGCTCGCCACCGTCGACGGCTTCGACCCGAGGATCGTCGACATCACTAGAGACCTCGACATGAGCCTTGTCAACACCCGCGGCGTGTACGACATCGACCCGGTGGACACGTGGCATTCCGATTCGGCGGCCCTCGTCGGCGACGCCGCCCACTCGATGCTGCACCACCAGGGTCAGGGCGCGAACTCGGCGATCCTCGACGCCGGCGCACTCGCCGACGCCCTGCGGGACGCCGACACCGTCGCCGGGGCATTGGCGCTCTACCAGGCCACCCGCAAACCGGTCACCGACGAACTACAGCGCATCTCCCGTCAGGGCTGGACCGAGGACGAGGTCGACGACGTCTTCCCGGGGCAGAAGCCCACCGCTCGGACAGAGGCGACACGATGACCCTTCACCCCGCCATCGCCGAGGCCCTCGGCACACTGCCGGCTCCGCCGGACTCGCTCGACCCGGCCGTCCTGCGCGCGATCGAAGAGTCGCAGGTCGCACCGATCGACGAGCGACTGCCTCTCCACACCGTGGAGGACACGACTGCGCATACACACGTGGGTGAGGTGCCGATCCGCATCTACACCCCGGTCGAGGGCGACTCGTTCGGGGTGCTCGTCTACTTCCACGGCGGCGCGTTCTTCCTCGGAAGCCTCGACACCCACGACCACGTCGCCCGGAACCTGGCCCGCGAAACCGGACTGAAGGTCGTCTCCGTCGGCTACCGGCGCGCACCCGAGGCGAAATTCCCGGCCGGACTGGACGACTGCGACGCCGTGGTCCGCTGGGTCGTGGAGCAGGGCGAGAGCCTCGGCTGGGACGGCGATACCCTTGCGATCGCGGGCGACAGCTCCGGCGGTACGTTCGTCGCGGCCGTCGCCGCGAGGGCCCACGACGAGGGGTTCGACCGCATCACGCATCAGGTGCTGTTCTCTCCGTCCCTGGACCTGGACTTCGACATCGATCGCTACGACTCCCTCCGGGAGAATGCCGAAGGCTACGGTGTGGAGACGGCCGGGTTGAAACCCTTCAACGCGTTCTATTTCGACAGCGGCGCCGACCCCGCCGACCCGCGCGTCTCGCCCGTCAAACGCGACGACCTCACCGGCCTGCCGCCGGCCCTGATCGTCACCGCCGAGTTCGACCCGATGCGCGACGAGGGCGAGCTCTACGGCGCGCGTCTGAACGAGGCCGGGGTGAAGGCCACGGTCAGTCGCTACGCGGGAGCCAATCACGGCTTCGTCCAGCACTTCTCGTGGATCCCCGAGTTCCACCGGGCGTTCGAGGAGACCGCCGAGTTCCTGACGCGGCCGGGGGAGTGACGTGGCGAAGGACGGGACCATCCACCCGCTCGTCTCACCGTGGGGCCGGTTCGGGCTGTACAGCTTCTTCATCGATGCTCCGGAGCCGGCGATCGTCGACACCGGCATCGCGACGTCACCCGCCGAGGGCATGGCGCCCGCCCTCGAGGCCCTCGGGCGCCGTATCGAGGATGTCCGATGGATCCTGTTGACCCACGGTCACATCGACCACATCGGCGGGGCGCACGCGCTGTGGGAACTGACCGGAAGGCGCGCCCAGGTCGTCATCCACGAGGCCGACGCGCACCTGCTGCGCTCACGGCAGGCGCACGTCGACGAGTACCTGTCGGTGCGCGGGCAGTATCTGCACGACCCCGACGGTGAGGCGAAGCAGATCGCGGCGACGCACGCCGTCATCTCCGGTGAGATGGAACCGACGATGCTGGTCCGCGGCGGCGAGACCCTGCCGCTCGGAGGAGGTGTCACCGTCTCGGTGCATTCCATCCCCGGCCACACGCCGGGATCGGTGGCCTACGTCGTGGACGGTCGGAACTCCGTGTTCGTCGGCGACGCCGTCCAGGTCCACGGAGCGGCCAACGGATTCCCCGGCTACGAGAATTCGGATGCCTACCGGTCGAGCCTGGAGTACCTGCGGGACGAGATCCGCCCGAACCACCTGTACCTCGGGCATCCCTACCGGCGGGCGGACGGGGTCGCCTACGGCGTCGAACTCGACCGGGACCAGGCCGCCGAAGCGCTTCGCGAAAGCCTCGACATCGAAGGCGACGTCCGCGGCGCCGCTCACCGGTGCCTGTGCGGGGGCCTCCGCGAGATCGACTCGCCGTACTCGCCGTTCACCGCGGTGGCCGAGGACCTCGGCTACGACGGCGATCCCACTCTCGAGCCGTCCCCGTTCTTCACGACGCTGCACGGCTACCGCACGCAGTACACCCAGAAAGTCTGACACAGAAAAGGAGTCGCGCCCCATGGCCGAGTTCCAGACGTTCGACGCGGGTGGACAGACCATCCACATCCGCAAGGATCTCCGCGTCCCGATGCGAGACGGCATCGAGTTGGCAGCGGACGCCTACCACGGCGTCGACGACACACCACGGCCGGCGCTGGTGGCCCTGAGCCCGTACGGCAAAGAGCTGCAGGCACTCGCCCTCACCACACCACCGCAGCGTCGCCCCTCCCCGATGTGGGACGGCTGCATCGAAGCCGGCGACATCGCCCGCGTCGTCGAGGAGGGCTACGTCCACGTCATCGGCGATCTGCGCGGCTCCGGCGCCTCCGAGGGCGAGCACATCGGCAATTACAACGCCGGCGGCGTCTCGTTGGGCCAGGACGCATACGACTTCGTCGAGTGGGTCGCCGAACAGCCGTGGTGCGACGGCAACGTCGGCATGATCGGCATCTCCTACTTCGGGTCGATGCAGGTGCTCGCCGCCGCCGAGCGGCCGCCGCACCTCAAAGCGATCTTCGTCAGCGGCGGTCATTTCGACTTCTACGAGACCACCTATCACGGCGGCATCATGTGGTTCATGCCGCGTGCCGCCCGCGAGGGCCGCGGCGGCGACTCCGGCTGGGCCTTCACCGACAGCGTCAAGTCCCGCATGCTCGAGACGTGCTCCCCGGAGGAGCTGAGGAAGCGCGTCGCGGCGCGCCTCGCGGATCCGGATGTGGCCGCCTGGCCGAACCTGGTGCACGTGCTGAACTACCCGAATCACCACGAGGCCTGGTTCGACATCGTGATGAACGACCTGGACGGCAAGTGGTACGAGGAACGAAACCCCATCACACTGGCCCCGAACATCGACATCCCCGTCCATCTACAGATCGACCAGGGTCGCGGCTGGACGGTGGACGGCACGATCGCGCTGTTCGACGCGCTGCAGGGACCGAAGAAACTCGACATCGGCCCGTACCCACCCATGCAGTCGCGGCCGTTCGTCGAGGAACACGACAAGATGTTCCGCTGGTACGACTACTGGATCAAGGGCATCGACAACGGCGTGATGGACGAGCCGGCGGTCACCGTCCACGTCGAGGGCGCGCGCGAATGGGTCACCGGCGACCAGTGGCCGCCGAAGGACGTGGAGTACCGGTCGCTGTATCTGCGGCCGCGCGGCAAGTTGTCCACCGACCCCGAACCGATGGCCGCCCGGTACGCCGCCCCGGACGGCTTCTATCAGGCGCCGCTGACCGTCACCGACAAGGTCGAGATCCTGCGATGGGAGACCGCGCCGTTCGAGGAGCCCACGGAACTGATCGGCACCGGAGCCGCGCACCTCTTCGCTGAGATCGACCAATCCGACACCAATTTCATTCTGCGCCTGTGGGATTACGCACCGAACGAGAGACGCCAGCTGATCACGTCCGGGTACCTCAAGGCCTCGCACCGCGAACTCGACGAGCGCACTACCGAGGGCAACCCGCACCACCCACACACCCGAGCGCTGCCGGTCGAGCCGGGGACGATCGAGGAGTACGTGCTGCGCCTCTACCCCTTCGCCGCGACGTTCCGGCCGGGGCATCGTCTGGTGGCGGAACTGTCGAACGCCGAACCGATGGCGGACGAGCACAACGCGCTGCTGCCACCGGATGCGTTCCATCTGCCGGTCGGTCGTCCCGTGACCCACAAGATCTACCGGGACGCCGCCCACCCGTCTCGCCTCGTGTTGCCGTTCACGACGCACACGTCGGAGGAGAAGGTGTAGCAACATGTGTCGGCCGAGCACTGGCGCTCGCCGAGTCGTTCGGTCACGATCAACTGGTGGACCGCACCGCCCGACTCGCCCTCGCCGTCGACCGGCAGGGTGGGCGATGCCTGTGGTGTGGTCGGCGTTTCGGGCCGCTGATTCTGCCGACCACCGAACATCTGGTGCCGCGACTCAAAGGAGGGCCCAGCATCGTGGCCAATGAGGCCGCGGCGTGTCGGCGGTGCAACGCGGACCGTGGCCACATCGGTCCGGTCGACTGGCTCGCGCAGTGCCGGCGCCGACACGGATGGGCTCCGCAGGCGACCCTACTCGCGACGCTCCTGAACGCGTTGGACATCGAACTCGAGAACGTGGGTGGTCATCGCCGTGCCAGGCGGTACCTGTCCAGCCAACTACGACGCTGCCGGAGCAGTCACTGATGTGACTCGACCAGGTGTGGTCGATCGATCCGTTATCGTCGACGGATGATCGATGACGCGACTCCGTCCGGTCCAACCCGCGCTCCGACGAGCACCCGGCGGGCGGTGCTCAACACGATGAAGGGTTCGGCAGGAAACCTCGTCGAGTGGTACGACGTGTACATCTACACGGTCTTCGCAACGTATTTCGAGGCGCAGTTCTTCGACGAGAACGACTCCAACTCCACGGTGTACATCTATGCGATCTTCGCGGTCACCTTCGTCATGCGACCGGTGGGGTCCTGGTTCTTCGGCCGGTTCGCCGACCGTCGTGGCCGCAAGGCGGCCCTGATGCTCAGCATCACCATCATGTCGTCGTGTTCCTTCCTGGTGGCGGTCATGCCGACTCGCGACACCATCGGGTATTGGGCGGCGGTCATTCTGGTCGTCGCCCGGCTCGTGCAGGGATTCGCCACGGGCGGCGAATACGGCACGTCGGCGACGTACATGTCCGAAGCGGCAACCGCGAATCGGCGTGGCTTCCTGTCGTCGTTCCAGTACGTGACCCTCGTGGGCGGTCACGTCCTCGCGCAGTTCACGCTCCTGATCGCGCTCAGCGTTCTCGACGTCGAGGCGTTGCACGAATGGGGAT
>NZ_JBHUSF010000127.1:0-23573 GCF_042673295.1 Rhodococcus sp. NPDC057014 | reverse complement strand
TCGACTAACGCCCATCGAGTATGAGACGCTCCATCAGGCCGCACACGCGGCCTGAACTGCACACCCCGAGTGTCAACCACGGTGGGGGCAGTCCCCATCGCTTTCCGCTCTGCTGGCGTTTCAGCACGGACTTGCCTGTCGGCAGCTTCTCGGATCCAGGCCTTCCGCTAACGGTCAACTGCGGTCCCCCAGGTCTTGGGCCCACTGGTTTGACGAACACGCCCGGCAGGGTTACTGATAGCGATGATTTGAAACTGACGCTGCTTCGCTGTACCGGCGAGTGGTGTGGCACGACCTATACGCCGCTGCGGCCGTACCCCAGGGTCTCCCGCCTATGTTGATGGAGCTCCCGACCCAAGCGAGAGACTGACAATTTGCTTGAAGCTCCACCGATTCGCAAACTAACGATCACCGCACATCTTGAAATCTCAGCGGTAAGGTCGTCTGCATCGATCAAGCCAGGCGCATGACGAGTCGCCTTCTCGCGAGAGGGATGAGTATGGGCTTCCTGACGCCAATGTACGAGTTGGGCGAATATCTTGCTTGGACTCGGTCTGGAGTGATCCAACTCCCCGACTTCCAGCGCGGATACAAGTGGGAGGACGAGCGGATTCGGCAACTGCTGGTGACGGTGTTACGTGGTCACCCACTCGGTGCCGTGATGCTGCTCAAGACCGGAAACACGCAGGTGCGCTTCAAGCCGCGCCTCGTCGAGGGCGTCGATCTTCCATCGGAAACGGCGGCGAAGTATCTCCTGTTGGACGGTCAGCAGCGCCTTACCTCGCTCACACAGGCGTTGAGTGGGGATGGTGCTGTCGCGACCAAGGACAGTCGAGGAAAACTGTTGGATCGCCGGTACTTGGTGCACATGGAGACTGCGCTGAGCGATCCCAACCGTGTCGACGATTCGGTCATCTCCATCCCCGGTGAAGGAGTGGTCCGCACAAACTTCGGTAAGGAGATCGTGCTCGACCTCGTCGACCACGACAAACAGCGGGAACAAGGGTACTTTCCGTTGCATCTGCTGTATGGCGATTACATGAGCTGGATCCTCGAACTCTCGGACCGCGAACTCGGCAAACGATTCCATGAGCGTTTCATCAAGCCGGCCGCCACGTACGACATCCCGGCGATCGTACTGGACGAGAATACCGACAAGGCCGCGGTCGCCACAGTCTTCGAGAAGGTGAACACCGGCGGGCTCCCGCTCAACGTGTTCGAACTACTCACCGCGATGTTCGCCGGGGATGCCGACTTTTATGAAAGCACAGGGGCCGACTTTCGTCTCAACGACGACTGGAAGGAAACTCAGCTCAAGTGGGCCGCCTATCCGGTGCTTACTGCCGTGGAGAACACGGATTTTCTCCAGGCTGTCACCATGCTGGCCACGCGGAAACGGCAACTGGCAGATACTTCGGAACGGCCGCCTGCAATCTCGGCCAAGCGCGAGGACGTTCTAAAGCTGTCCCTGGGCGACTACCTGGAATGGCGAGGCCCCCTCCGAGAGGCGTTCATCTGGGCGGCCACCTTCCTGGCCGATCGGCACATCTTCGCCCCACGCGATGTGCCATATCCCAAGCAACTGGTTCCGTTGGCCGCAATCAAAGTGGTCCTCGGCCCGGACGCCGACCTGATCAGCGTCAGCGAACGACTCGTCAGATGGTTCTGGTGCGGGGTGCTTGGCGAACTCTACGGATCCACGATCGAGACTCGCTTCACCCGTGACATCGAATCAGTCCCGGCATGGGCGAAAGGCGAGACCGAGGTAGCGACTCCCCGCACGCTCCAGGACGCCTCCTTCGTTGAGTCCCGTCTCCATTCGCTGCGTACTCGGAACGCCGCAGCTTACAAGGGAATCGCAGCGCTGATCCTCGCTGGCGGCGCCCATGACTGGATGGAAGACAGAGCGCTCGACAAGGTGCAATACGTTGATCTAGCCGTCGATATCCATCATGTGTTCCCACAAAAGTGGTGCAATGACAACGGGATAGATGACGAGCACCGGGAAAGTATCGTCAATAAGACTGCGATCAGCGCTCGGACTAACAGAGTCATCGGGGGTTCTGCGCCGTCGGTGTACTTGACCGTGATCAAGAACCGCGCGCAGATCGATGCCGGTCGGTTGGACCAACTACTCGAAACCCATCTCGTTAATGCTGAGCGACTCCGAACGGATGACTTCGACGGATACTTCCGAGAACGACGTGAATCGTTGTGCCAGTTGGTGGAGAAAGCGATCGGCAAGCCGGTGCAACGCGATACCGATGAAGGGCACGCAGAGGAGGACTCGACCCAGTTTGAACCCGCAAATCTCATCGAGGACTCAATCCCAGAAGATCGGTAACCCGAAGGCCGGCCTGGCCCATGCTCGTAGGATTAACGAAGATTCAAGGGCGGCGGCGAGCACCGCTAGCGACCTCGCCGCCGACCCGCTGGGGACGGATACACATGTATATGCGCCTTCTTCGAACCGCGGTGCTCGGGGCACTGCTCATGGGCCTGATCGCTTGCTCAAGCCGAGATGAGAACGACCTCAAATGACTCATCAGCTGTCGATGCAGGTGACCTAGCAAAAGCAATTCAGGCGAAGATACCGGAGGTCACTGGCGTAGTCGTTTACGACGAGAACACCGATCCCAACGAGTTGATCGGTCGTCCAGGTCAGTACACCTCGGCAGCACGCCTCGCAGACAGCCGCGGAGACGCGCAGTCGGATGGGATCGAGTCAGATTGCAGCCAACCGCTCCAGATACATCCAAGACACGCTCAGTGACCTCGGGCCCGCTTTCGGACCCGAGTGGCATTTCCTCGCAAAGGAGTCGCTACTTCGCGTTTCAGGCGAGCTGGGGCCATCAGCAAAGAACGAATATGAGCAAGCATGGCAGGGAGGCCAACCGTAGGTCATTCACGCTTGAATGCCACCGAAACCTGGCCGTGGATCAACCGGCGCTGGTGGCGTTGTGACTGCGGTACACACCAGGCAGGAGCTCCTCGAGGAGCTTTTGGGCGAGGGTGGGGTTGTTGAGTATCTGTGCGGAGAGGTCGGCCGAGGATTCCATGGCCCCGATTACGGCGCTGACGAACTCGGTGTGCAGGTCAGGGGATGCGGAGAACTGGGAGAGGGAGTTGGCCTGTGCCTGCTCTTTCAGGGTCTCGCTTTCTTCGAGTTTGTCTCGTACGTGGGTTATGACATTGCGGACGCTGGCCTCGGAGTGTTCACCGGAGAACAGGTCGTTGATCTTCTCGATGATCTCCGTGATGGCGACCATTTCCGGGTCCCGCACAACCCCAGTACCCGCTTCCTTCGCCGGTTGCAGGACTACTCCAGCGGTGAGCTTGCCGGCGGTGGTGGCCTTCTCGTGCTGGGCGATGTAGTCCAGCTGTACTGTCGATAGGTCGATCGGGTCGGTCTGCGGGCGATCGGTGAGCTGCGGTGCGAGATGCTTGAGGTAGATGGCGAGTTTTTCTAGCCACGGGTCTTCGTAGTCGAAGAGCTGGGAGAGGAAGTCGTACTGCTTGAGATAGGTGCCTACGTCCTTGCGGAACATCGCTAACTCCTCGACGGCTACGGCGTCGCCGACTTCGAGGGCCTCGCGTTGCCGGACGTCGTGCCGATCGACCGCGGGCTTGATCCACCGTTCGAGGGCGTTGTTGCCCTTCTTCGCCAGGTAGTCGTCGACCAGGGCGTCGACCTCGGAGGCCTCATAGATCCCAACTACAGAAATCTTGCGTTCGGTGTCGTGGACGATGTTCGGGTCGGTGACGTCCGCGAGCGTCGTCACCTCGTAGTACGGGGAGAAGGCGTCCACGATGTCCGCGACGTCGTTGGTGAAGTCGAGGACGAACGTCTGGTCCTTCTTCGGGGGGAGGGTACGGTTCAGACGGGAGAGGGTCTGCACGGCGGCTACACCGGAGAGTCTTTTGTCGACGTACATCGCCACCAGCTTGGGTTGATCGAACCCGGTCTGGAATTTGTTGGCGACCAGCATCACCTGGTACTCGTCGGTGTCGAACGCCTCCCGCAGGTCCCGGCCCTTGAGGCCGGGGTTGGCGTTGTGTTCGGTGAACGGGTCCGGCCCGGAGTCGAGGTCGGTGACCTCCCCGGAGAACGCGACCAGGGCGGCGATGTCGGTGTATCCGTGTTCGGCGAGGTAGGCGTCGAATGCCTTCTTGTAGCGGACAGCTGCCTTGCGGGAGCTGGTGACGACCATCGCCTTGGCCTGGCCGTCGAGCCGCCAGGCAATGTTCGTGCGGAAGTGCTCGACGATGATCTGCACCTTCTGCGCGATGTTCGTCGGATGCAGTTTCACCCAGTTCATTACCGACTTGATGGCGGCGGACTTGTCGACCAGATCCTTCTTGCCTCCTTCGCGGGACACGGCGAGGGTGCCGTTGTTGGGAGTCTCCTCGGTGCTGTAGGTCTTGCCGTTGTGGGAGAGTCGGAACGCGGTCTTGTACGGGGTGTAGTTGCGGAGCACATCGAGGATGAAGCCCTCGTCGATGGCCTGCTGCATCGAGTACAGGTGGAACGGCACCGGGGTGCCGTCCGGGCCGGGCCGGCCGAACAGTTGCAGGGTTTTCGCCTTCGGGGTGGCGGTGAATGCGAAGAACGACAGATTCGAGGCCGAGGCCCGCGCCCTCGTTTCGGCGGCAAGGATGTCCTCGGCGTCGATGGTGCCGCCGTCGTGGAGTTCGGCGAGTTCGGTCTTGGACAGGACGGCCTTGAGATTCTTGGACGCCTCCCCTGTCTGGGACGAGTGTGCTTCGTCGGCGATGATCGCGAAATTCTTTCCCTCCAACGATTTGCGGTCGCTGATCACGTCCAACGCGTAGGGGAAGGTTTGGATGGTGACGATGATGATGTTGGTGCCCGATTCGAGGGCCTTCGCCAACAGCTGGGACTTCGAACCGCCGAGGCCGCCGATGTGGGCGACGACGCCGGAGCGTTTCTCGATCTGGTTGATCGACTCCTGCAGCTGGGAGTCGAGGACGGTGCGGTCGGTGACGACGATGACTGAGTCGAATACCTTCTTGTCGCCGGCGTCGTGCAGGTTCGCCAACCGCTGGGCCAGCCACGAAATGCTGTTGGTCTTCCCCGAGCCGGCGGAGTGTTGGATCAGGTACTTTTGGCCGGGGCCTTCGGTGCGGGCGGACTCGACGAGTTTTGTGACGGCCTCCCACTGGTGATAGCGGGGGAAGAGCATCGTCTGCTTGCGGGTCTTGTTTCCAGTCTGCTCGTCGATGGTCTCGGTGACATGGAGGTGCATGAACCGACCGAGGATGTCCAGCCAGGTGTCTTTCTGCAGGATCGTCTCCCACAGGTAGGCGGAGGGTGATCCGTTCGGGTTGGGTGGGTTTCCGGCATGGTGGTTGTTGCCGCGGTTGAACGGCAAGAAGTAGGTGTTGGCGCCGGCGAGCTTGGTGCTCATCTGCACCTGGTCGTTGGAGACCGCGAAGTGCACCAAGGCTCGGGCGCCGAACTGCAGCAACGGTTCCCCCTTGGGCAGGCGCGCAGTCTTGTACTGCTGGACAGCATCGGCGACGGACTGGGTGAAGTCAGTTTTCAGTTCCGCGGTGGCGACGGGGATGCCGTTGACGAAGAACACCAGGTCGATCGACTTCCTCGGTGTGGTCGTCGAGTAATGGACCTGTCGCATCACCCGCAGCCGCACCGTCTCGTACCTGGCGGCGGTGGTGACATTGAGTCCGGTGTTGGGTTTGAACTGGCACATCGAGAACTGCGCGTTGAAATCCTTGAAACCGCGCCGCAGCACCGCGAGTGTCCCGCCGTCGGCCTTCAGGTCCGCAGACAGAGCCTGCGCAAGCCGGTTCAGTAGAGCCTGAGCGGACTTCTCGCGGACATCGGCGGGAGAGTCGGGATTGATACGTTTAGCGAGCTGATCTGGCTGTGTGTCGGCCAGCCAACCGAGCACATCCTCCGGGAATAGAGCGAGTTCCCGGTCGTATCCGGCATCACTGGGAGAGCACAGCCAACCGTGAGTGGTGAGGTGGTGGCAGATCTCGTTCTCGAACTCGATCTCGTTGTGCTGAGCCATGACTATGCAGCTCCTCGAACATCTATCTTGCCGGTTACCGCATCGGTGATCAGCGCGGAGCGGTATTCGCGAAGCGTTCTAATCATCTGGTTCGCCTTGTCGATGAGGGCATCGATCTTGCCGCAGCGGGTTTCAAGGAAGTTGAGGATTTCGCTTTGTTCCGTTACCGGAGGTACCGGAACGGGAAGTTTCCTTATAGCGCCACACGTAAGCCCACCTTTAGTGCTGCCATTCTCCTCGCTGAGGTCACGCAATACCTGGTAAGCGGAGTGGAGAACCTCGCGCAAGAACCGTGGATTTATCTTGGAGCTGGTTGGGGTAACGAAGGCAATGTGCTGGTTGATCGTCGACTCGAATTTCAATAGTGATGCCATCCCCCGCGTTTTCCCCTGTCCTGTTAGCCCGATTAAAACACTGCCCGCGGGTACGACTGGAAGGTGACAACTGGTCCGAGCGAGCTCGGTAACAAACTGGTCGGAATCGGTGATTTCTGCCCGATTAACATGACTGCTGTTAAGCCATGGCACAGTTCCGTTCGTCCAGTAATTCAAATTCTCCCGCGACGGGGTGGCGCCATTTCCGACCACAGAATGCATGCCCAGCTGTGGCAGCGTCCAGTGACTGGGGATCAGTCCGATCCATTCGACGCCGGAGTCCGTCATCTCGGCGTGGTGGTCAAGTCCCTTGGTAACAGCGTGGGCGACGGTGGCAGTGCGGTCCTCGCGCAGGGTGGTGATGAGCTGTTCCTGCTTGGCAATCAGCGCGTCGATCTTGTTGGTTTCAATGTTTAGGAAATCAATGATCGAATGTTGAACTGATAGAGGAGGGACTGGTACGGGAAGGCTCCCATAGCGCTCTGCGCTAACATTCTGGATAGTTGCCTGGATTTGCTCACTGAATATGTGCTGCCAATAACTTGTGGTCATTGTGAAGTAGTTCAAGTACTCAGGGAGCAACTTGGAGCGGTTTACCCTCGCCCTGATCAAGTATCCGGCATAACAGCAACGACCCCAAGACGGTACGTACATAAACGTCTTTCCGACCGTTGCACCGCTTCGGGCGAAAAGTACGTCGCCATCTGAAAGCAGGTACGGTGCGGCAACTTCAGGCGGAAGTGATCTGAATGTATCTGGCCTTAGGTTGCCATCGGCGCCGATGTCAGTGATTCGGACGTATCTGGGGTTATCTGGGGTGTTATCGTCGGCGGCTGCGTTGGCGCCGTATGACATTGGCTCGGTGAGGAGCATCTTTAATCGGGTTGTTACCCATGTCGCCGGGATCTCGCCTAGCACATCATTCTTTGACTGTTGGTATTTCGGGTATGTGGGCCAGTTCATGCGCCGACCTCGTGGAGCATTTCCTGGATCTCGGCTACAAGGACGCGGAGATCTTTTTGAATGTCTTCGATCGGGCGGGGCGGGGTGTAGCGGTAGAAATGGCGGGTGAAGGGGATTTCGTAGCCAATCTTGGTCTTGTCGCGGTCGATCCAGGCGTTCGGCACGTGGGGTAGGACTTCGCGTTCGAAGTAGTCCTGGATATCGTCGGTGAGAGGCACGTTCTCGGTATCGCGAAGTGAGGGGTTGGGCTCAGGTTCACCCTTGGCGTTGGTGCAGATGGTGGCGTCGTCGGAGTGCTCTCCCATCGTCGACCAGATCATCTTGACCAACGTCGCCGGGGGCTTGCTCATACCGGCCGCCCACAGCGCGTCCTTAAGCTCGGCGACGAAGGCGTCTCGGTCGTTCCACTTCCACCCAATCAGTGTGGTCAGGGCTTTGCGGAGCGCGGCCTGCTCACCTGCCCTGAGCTTCGCGACGCCTTTCTGGTCCAACACCTGATCGATCTTGACTTCGGTGGGTTCGAACTGCAGTTGCAGCGGCCGTTCCACGGTGATGGTGGAGTAACCGAACTCTTTGCCGTCGAATATCTTCGACACCGAGGCCTTCTCATCCGAGCCAGGGTCGTCGACGAACTCGGCATACAGCTGGGTGATGGTCTCGAGATCCTGCTCCCGTAGTTCCTTGCGCTTGGAGCCGAGGGACTTGCGCATCTTGCCGAACATGTCGGCGGCGTTGATGAGCTGGACTTTGCCTCGGCGTTCTGGGGGCTTGGTGTTGTCGAGGATCCAGATATAGGTGGATATGCCGGTGTTGTAGAACATGTCGGTCGGGAGCGCGATGATCGCGTCGAGCAGGTCGTTCTCGATGATCCACTGCCGGATATTGGACTCCCCGGACCCGGCGCCGCCTGTGAACAGCGGCGAGCCGTTGAGGACGATCGCCAGGCGACTGCCCTTATCCTTCGGGCCGTGGACGGGGCGCATCTTGGCGATCAGGTGCATCAGGAACAGCAACGATCCGTCGGAGACACGGGGCAGGCCGGGGCCGAAGCGGCCGGCGTGTCCGCGCTGTTCGTGCTCGTCGGTGACTGCCTTCTGCTGGGTTTTCCACTCGACACCGAACGGCGGGTTGGAGAGCAGGAAGTCGAAATGGTGGCCGGCGAATCCGTCGTCGGTGAGGGTATCGCCGTGGTAGATGTTGTCGACGCCCTGGCCCTTGATGATCATGTCGGACTTGCACATGGCGTAGGAGCGGGCGTTGATGTCCTGCCCGTACAGCACAGGTTTGGCCTTGGGGTTCATCCGGGTCAGGTGGTCGTAGGCGACAGAGAGCATGCCGCCGGTGCCGGCTGCGGGGTCGTAGATTTCGCGGACGATGCCCGATTTCGTCAGTTCGAGGTCCTTTTCGGCGAACAGGATGTCGACCATGAGGGCGATGACCTCACGTGGGGTGAAGTGGTCACCGGCTTGGGTAGCGTTGTTTTCGAAGGAGCGTCGGATGAGCTCTTCGAAGATGTAGCCCATGTCGTGCCCAGACACCATGTCCGGGTGCAGGTTGACGTTCGCGAACTCTTTGACGATCAGGTACAGCCGGTCCTTCTTTTCCAACTCGGCGATCAGTGCCGGCAGTGCGAACCCCTCGAATACATCGCGGATGTTGGGGGAGAAGCGCTCGATGTAGTCGACGAGGTTGTCGGCCAATCCCTCAGGGTCGGCGGCGAGTTTGGTGAAGTCCCACTGCGAGGTGTTGAAGAACGGCAGATTGAACTTGCTCGTGAGCACGATCCCCGGATCGACTTGGAGCTTTTGAACCTTCTTGTATTCCGCCAGTACCTGGTCCTTGGTGGGAGCGAGGATGGCATCGAGGCGGCGCAGAATGGTGAACGGCAAAATCACGTCGCCGTACTGGTTCGGCTGATACGGGCCGCGCAGCAGGTTCGCGATGCTCCAGATGAGATTCGCGTTCGTTGTCGCCATTGGGTGGGACTCTCCTTGTTCGGTGTGCCGAACCAAATTACCGTGGGCGACCAGTCGGCCACCCGCCACTTCGCCGCATGTGTTGCCCAGGCCACCCCTCTTCGCAGCGCCCCGATTGTCTACAAGCGCTTCTCACCCGAGAGGACACGTCGAGTCGCCACACTAGGTCGGAGCCCCGCCTCGTACATGCGTGGCCAGTCCGCAAATTCTTCCGGGTCGACGACCGTGGTCGTAATTCCGTTGTTGCCAGGCTTCTTCGATCGTCGGGAGGGGTGGCGGGGGAACTCACGGTTCACCTCCTCGCGCGCGAGTTCGAGCTGGAAGATCAGCCAGGTCTGCGGGGTGAATCCCGCGGCTTCGGCTCGTTTGGCGAGATCTATCCAGTCCGAGATATTTGTGTATCTGCCTTCGAGCACCGCTTGCTGAGTGGCGTTCATCGGGAATGTCCCCAGCCAGATCGGCGGGAAGTCGAGGAGTACCTGGCACCACTCGCGGCGGCGGGGTTCGGGGATCGGATCCCACTTCGCCTGCGCTTGCTCCAGGTCCCCGGTGTGGTCGTCGGGGATGTTCATCTCGTGCCTCGTCCCTGGAGGCGGGTAGCCTCCATCGACCTTGCTCGCGGGCAATTGCTGCGCGGGCCGGTTCTTCCCCTGGGGCACCCCGGTCGATGGTGACGGGGTTGCCGGGCAGCCTGGCCAGGTACCTTCGGCTGCCGCTCTTGAACCTGAGAGTCACGGTAGCAGTAGTGGCCGACATCGGATTCGACGTGTTTGCCTACGGTACGACCACACCTGTGGCCGGAAAGGAACGTGATGTCGATCCCGCCGAGGGGCGGGGTGCTGGCCGCGACTGTTGAGGAGTAAACCGTCATCGCCAGCATCGTGCTGCCTCTCCGTTGGAGTGGTTCGGACTAATCATGAGTTCGTTGTTTGGGAGCTGAGCGTGAGGGGCAAGTCTGTGTCTGCGCACCCCCGACTCCTGGGCTTGCCGGCAACATTCCTGGCCTTCTCGGGTGGGTCGGGAACGGTGGACGGGTTCGGGTTCGGGTTCGAACGTGAAAGTGCGAGATGTCGGAGGGCAAAATGTCCAGACGAGCCGCCAGTGGGCGCACCGCGGAGCTAGAAGATGCGATCGCTAGAGCAGGCGACGAACTGTCTGCCACCCTCGGCCTCCCCGAACAAATCGATCCAGGCGAAATCAAATTCACCTTCATGTTCGACGGTGGCGATGGTCCCCAAGCGGAAGACATCAGTTTCGCCTGGGATGGTGGATGCTGGACAACGTGGGCACAGGAGATCTCCGACCACGAAGGCAATCTGTCTCCTGCGTCGAGTGCACCCGTATGGGGTTGGGCGTCGTGGCGTAATGGAGCCGACCTGCTACTGGCCTACACATGGCCCGACCTCGGAGTGGACGGCTGGGCACACATTCCCGGCGGTGCGCCGGGAAGAGACCTCACAGATGAGGACCAAGAAGACGCCATGTATGAACCGCAGACATGGGTTGAGTTGGGAAGAACGATACTCAGTGTTCTCCGCGAGAAAGAGTTGCCTACCCACACGGGACGAACCTACGACTGAGGTGTCAGGGGTATGGAAGCGCCGATTTCACACGACCCGGCCCGTGAGTTCCTCGACCTGTGGTCCGAGATCGAAAGGCACCTGCATCGCAAGTACTCGCTGTCCGAGAGTGTTCGCGGCATGGGTGAGATCCTCGCCGAGATCCGCGGTCGGGACGCACTTGTCCGTCGTTACGAGCCCGCCCTGACCGCATTCCGGGATCTGCGCAACGCGATCTCCCACCATCGGTACCACGACGGTGTCCCAATTGCCACACCGCGACCCGAGACCGTGGACCAGTTGCGCCGCATCCACCACGAATTACTCGTCCCTCTCAGGATCGGACAGTGCCTGCGGGCACCGACGGTGATCACCGCGACCCCGGATGAGCCGCTGCGCGAAGCACTGCGCGAGATGGCGGAGCACACGTTCTCTCAGCTGCCGGTCTACGAGAACGGCAAATACCTAGGCCTGTTGACCACCAACGCCGTCGCGCGGTGGTTGGCTGCTCAGATCAGCGACAACGGTGAGGTTCTGGTGGACCAGGTACGGGTGCGGGAAGTACTCGACTTTGTCGAACCGAACGAGAAGGTTGTCCACCTTGCCAGAACCGTGTCGGTAGCCGCGGTTATCGACAAGTTCCGCAAGGAGGGCGGTGCTGCCTCGTTGGTTGCTGTCATCGTCAGCGAACGGGGCCTACCAACACAGAAGCCCCTCGGTGTCGTCGTGCGCGACGATTTGGCATACCTGCTCGATCGACTTCCCTCAGTGGCCTTGTAGGAATCGCCGTTGCGGTGGGCAGAGTCCGACCGGTCGCCGAGGTAAGCAACATCGCATTCTCGCCGGTGGGCATCTGTTACCCCCCCAGAAGCCGGGCGGTGCGTTAGACGATACGAGGCGCTGCGCTGGGGCCCCGCGAACATTTGAACGTGGGTTGCCGACAGGAAACGGGCCCTGTCCGGTAGAACCACAAGATGTGGGAGGCCCCAGCGATGAATCAGCGTACGAGCATCGGATTGGATGTACACGCAGGATAAAAGGTCGCTGCCGAGATCGCGGAGTCGATCGAAGGCTTGTTGTCGCGGGAGATATTGCAGGAATGCCATAGGTAGCGAGAATCAGCCAGGCTTCGCGCCCCGTCGTTGGTCGATATGGGTACTGCATAGGAACGACTGAATCACTAGGAGCATAGAAGTCGGTGTGGTTGGCGCACCACCGGGTACTCAATTGCTCCCGTGGCCAACGTTCGAGGAGGAAGCCAATGCGATTATGGATCATCGGCGCGACGGGACTGCTCTTGATCGGGGGACTCATTGGATGCTCGTCGGGTACCGAAGACATGGGTGCAGGCCCGAATCGCACCTGGGATAACGGTATTCCCCGCGAGCGGGTACCCGAAGGGTCGGATGAAGGGTTCAACGAGTCGCAGGTCGCTGACTACAAAGTGGTCGCCGAGAACCCCAAGGGTCGAGTCGAGGTCATGTACGTCGCCAACACGCAAGACTTTCCCACGATGCTCAACCTCGGCAAGGCATGCGTCCAGCACTATCTGCCCAACTTCCCAGCTGTGAACTGCTGGGTCTTTCCGACCAAAGAGGACTTTGATGTCACCGTTCCGATCTCGGAACCGGGCGAGACACCAGCGCGCCCTTGCTTCAAGGTGTTCATCAACATCCCGTTAACAGGTGGCGACTATGCATCTGGGTACACCACGGATGACCCGCTGCCGCCGCAATGTCCAAGCGCATAGTCACGCATCCCATCTACTAGCTCCAGAACCCGTCCCACATGAAGACGTCGGCGCGCGGCTCAAGAGCTCTGGGAGCCGGGCCTTTCGGAATTAGCACTTCAGGTCTATGTACTTCGTACCGGATACAGACGCGCTGTTCATCCAGGCCCAGCTCACCCCGCCAGACGATCGAATTCATCGGCGTGTGCCAGGAGTTCCACCATGCGAATTCTGCAGTCCAGGAGATCGTCATCCGATGAAGTACGGAGCAGTCTAGTTGACGTAATATAAATTATCGGCAGTTTAGGAAGTGTTGTCTGCCAGCATATTTGGAACACACCCGTGTCTGCAGCCAGCTCGTTGGGCGCGTAGACCGGGCGGGCAGCCGACGACCTGGCCGTGATAGCGCAAGTGGGGGCGCCGACCACGGGCTGGCCTTTACAATCCGATTAACCTCGATCTTGCATGCGTCTGACGTGTCGCTCTGATTAGTTTCGGGTTGGGTGTTTCGGGCATGGATTCGGTGCTCGGCAACGCGCGGTCGCCCGACGCGGTCGGGTGGGCGTCGGGGTCCAGGGCCCCGAAAGTTGATTTCCTTTCGTCTCGGCAGTCGGATTGGTACTGGTCAGAGAGGGTCGGGGATTGCGTTGAGACGGGCCAATGCGGTGATCAGCAAGTCGATCCAGGGTGCGTGGGCGGACAGCCGCAGATGCACTTTTCGTGCGTGACGGGCGATGCGCCCGGCGATCGCGAACAGGCGCAGTCGTAGCCGTTTCGGCTCCCACCGATTGGCTGGGTCGTCGGTGAGCGCGAGCATCTGCATCCATGCGGTGACCTCGACGGCGAGGGCGACGAGGGCGAGCCAGATCCGATTCTGATCGAAACCGTGCAGCGGAAGGTTCTCGAGGCCGGTGTCTTTCAGGATGCGGATCCGGTCTTCGCAGCGTGCCCGGCGCCGGTGCCGCAGTTCCAGATCGGGCAATTGTCCACCTTCGGTGTTGGTGACGAACGCGGTCAACCGCAGCCCGTCACGGTCGGTGAAGCGCAGTTGTGCACCGGGGTGGTTGAGTCGGCCCGCAGCGCGGTACCGGTGTCACCACCGGCCCGTCTCTGCGAGCCGCTCGCCGAACCCGGCGTGCGCGTTTCCACGCACCGGGCTCTCCACGGTCTCTGCCATCAAGCGTGGTTAGCCACTGCCCAGGGATTCGGGATCTTACTGCCGCGGTACCGATATCGTGCAGTCGGTACCCGGCCGAGATTGAACAGTTCGACCCCGTCCGCCGACGGCATCTTCCACGTCCCGTGAGGGCCGATGAGGTGCCGTCGAAGATCTGTCCAACTCCACCGATGCAGCCGTATCCACCAGCGAGCAATCCTGTGCCACACGAAGATGGCGAGGGATTGCAGGACACTCTTGGCTACCGCGTACCGAAAGTAATTGGACCAGCCGCGCATGATCCGGTTGAGCCGGATCAGCACGTCCCTGGGTGGCTGCTGCGACAGCCTGCTCGTCACGGCACGAATCTTGTCCTTCAGCGACCGGAGGGGCCGGTCGGCGATGAACACGTAGACGTACCACTTGTCCGTCCCTTTCTTGCGTTTCCACTGGAGGCGGAACCCGAGAAAGTCGAACCCCTCGCCCATGTGCACCACTCGGGTCTTGGATTCGGAGAACCGAAGCCCCAACGGCGCGATCACATCAGCGATCTCTTCGCGCAAGTCGTTCACATCGTCGCAGCTACCGAACACGAGCACGACGAAATCGTCCGCGTAGCGCACGATTCGCCAGTTCGGCAGGCCTCTCCTACGACGGAGAGCGCGACCTGTCGGGGTGCTCATAGCACCGCCCGGTTGCCACGGCCCGTGAACGTGCTCATCGAGCGCGCCCAGGGCGATGTTGGCCAACAGCGGCGACAAGATGCCCCCTTGCGGCGTGCCGGTCGGATTGTCCTCCTGATGGCCGGTTTCACTCATCACTCCGGCCTTGAGGAACGACTTGACCAGCAGCAACACGCGCTTGTCCTTGATCCGTTCTCGCACCCGGCCCATCAGGGCCGTGTGCTCGATCGAATCGAAACACGCTTCGATGTCGGCATCCAGCACCCAGCGATAGCCCTTGGTGCCGAAATACTGAATCTCCGCGACTGCGTCGTGCGCCCGCCGCTTCGGCCGAAACCCATAGGAGACCGGCAGGAAGTCGGCCTCGAAGATCGGTTCCAGCACCAGCTTCAGCGCCGCCTGAACGACCCGATCCGCAACCGCCGGAATCCCCAGCTTCCGGACCTTCCCGCTGCCGCCCGGTTTGGGGATCTTACGTTCCCGCACCGGAAGCGGACGAAACGAGCCGTCCTTCAACTGAGTCCGCAGATCGTCCAGGAATCCGGACATCCCCACACTCGCCTCCACGTCGGCGACGGTCATACCGTCGACGCCGGGAGTCTTCGCGCCGGTATTGCCCGCAACCCGTTCGAACGCCACACGCAATGTGGCCGGATCGTGCACGAAATTGAACAGGTCATCGGACCTGCGGCCGGAATCGGCCGCCGCCCAATGGTGAAGCTTGGCCTGCATCCCCGATACCCGAGCACGTGGGCCCGGTGGGTCCGCGATGTCCGGGGCGACGATGTTCACCGCCGCGTCTTTCGGCATTACAGTCTCCTTCCCTTCTCGATACCGCTGCCGCCCTTCCCCATGTGCCGGGCTTTCCCCGGCTCGGAGTACTACGACGGCTCCGCCCCATCCCGACCTGATCGGCGGTCGGTGCGCCCAACCGTCCCCACGGACCGGATGCCCGTAGGTCGGTAAGACCGAGATGGTTCCCGTGTTCACTGTTGTTCGCTCGACGGAGGAGGAGCCCGACTCTGTCCCTGCGGCCTCACCACGGCTACCCCGCAGCAATTTCACCGTGGTCTCCCGGCCAGCCGACCTATCCGACCCAGGAGTTCCCCACCGACGAGTCGGTGGGTGCGCACCGCTGCCGGCCCAGATCCGCCAGATTCGAGCCGGTGCAAGATGAAGAGACGTAAACGCCGGTTCCTCTCGTACTCCTTTCCGTCCCGCTCGCCGGACCCGCACCATCTGGCAGTGCTGACACGTCCCGGCTTTGTCAGGGCTGCTTCCCGCCCTCCCCGGCACCACCCGGATCAGGCTGCCCTCAGCTCCACCGTCCTGCTGCGACAGGATCGGCGATGCAGGCCTTTCACCTCCATTCGAATCAACAGCGCCTCACGGCGCACTGGGCGTTCTTTGCGGACGATGACCCGCATCCCGTCGGGCCAGCCCGGCAGCTCGAGCAGACTGGTTACCTCCGTCACCCAGGCGCCGTCGCGGGGTTGCCCATCGGCGTTGTAGGCGGGGATCCAAGCGTGTTCGGAAAGGGCGTCGATGGCGGTGACGATGGTGTCGGTCAGACCGAATCCGATCGAGTACGACAACTTCTGTGTGGTCAGATAGTCGATGAGGGCATGGGTGCCGCCGGCCGCGTCGGTGCGGATCAGTACCTTGCGTCCGATCCGTCCGCCTTTGGCGGTGAACGGCAACTGCCGCAATGCTGCCGTATCAGTTCGATGTGGTCTGCGGCGGTGTTGGAGCCGGCGTTGCCCGGTCGCAGCATCATCGCCAACGGCTCTCCCGTGCCGTCCGGTCCGTGGTCCACGAAGGCGCACAGCGGGTGAAAGCCGAACCCTCTCTTGTAGGTGGCGGCAGCCTTTTCCTTTTCCGAGTGGGCGGTGACCAGGGTGGCGTCGAGGTCGATGATCAGCGGATGTCCGGCGTCGATCTCATGGTCGGGAGCCTGTTCACCGGCGGCGTTCCAGGCGATCCTTCGGGCTATCGAACGGGCGGAGTTGATTGCCGCCAACGCTTTCGGAGCGTCAGCGGCCAATGCGGTAATCAGTCTCGAGACGGTGGGATCGGACGCCACCCGGCCGAAGACTGCGGGTTCTTCCCGCAGCAGCGCGATATCGGCCAGGCAGTCGCCGCCCAGGGCGAGTGCCATCGTCAGATCGGCGATGATCTTGCCCGGATCATGGGAGGTCGTCGGTTTACGCCACGGCTCGAGCGCACTCGACAACGCGGTCGTCAGACCGGTTTTCTCTGCGGTGCGTAGCAACAACACCGCCCCGGCGTGCGACACGACACCAGTTCCGGCGGGGTCAACGGACAGCGACGGGTACCACGAAGTAGACTTGCCCACCAGAAAGGTGCTCCTCGAACGCAGTGAATATCGGCCCTCAGCAAGCCATATTCTCCCAGTTCAGAGCACCTTTCTTCATGATCAACACGCGGCCGGGGCATGACCAGCGTGAAAGCCCGAGGTTAACGCTCGTTGGAGCGGTGCGGCCTATCAGAGAGAAAGACGGTCCATCGAGTGACGAATCAACCCAACTCTGGCGGCGATGCTGAACGCAGCATTGTCGAGAGGTGGCTCGCTAACGGTAAGCCCATCGAGTCGCACGGCCCGGAACCAGTCGTTCCACTGGTCAATCTCCAAGCCCGTGGAAGTTTCGTAGGCGCGCCTCCACGCAGACCGCCGACGCCCCTTCCGACGAGTTACATGCCCAACGTGGTTGCTGGCATGATCGCCTGCCTGGGAATCGTGATCGGTAGTCTCGGGCCCTGGGCGGCGCTTCCCACTCTCACTTCAGTCGGTCCCGCCGGTACAGAAGGTGACGGGCTACTGACGCTGGTCCTTGCAGCAGCGGGCGCAGCCGCCCTATTCGCGATTCTCTCGCGGGGTGGATACACAAAGTACGGCGATCGCTGGGTCGCACCCATCGTGGGTGGGATCGTCGTGGTCATAGGCACCGCCGATGCGTCGAAGATCAGTGGCGGGGAAGTTGAAGTCATGAAAACGATGGTTACGACGTCGATTGGCTGGGGTCTTTGGGTCGTTCTACTGTCAGGCGCAGCGCTGAGCGTCACGTCGTTCACGGTCTCCCGGATCGTCGGCAACCGATCCAGATGAGGAAGGCCGTCGCCGTCGCCGTCCTCACTGTGGGAGCGCTAACTTTCACCCGGTTGCACATCTGAAGCATCGTCCGACTCGTCACCTACATCGGCAATGCCCTTGCCTTCGGTGTCGCCGGAGGAGTATCAGCGGCTAGTAGCAGCCGAGATCGAGGAGTTTCGACGCATGAACGAGGCGTGTACGGGATAAAACCCGCTGACGGTCTCGCACCAGTCGCGCACCCTGCGTGACGGCGTGTACGTCCGCCGGCCCTATCCGAAACTTGCATAAGGAGGAGTGTGATGGATTGGAACTACTTCATTCACCCGGACATCTACCAGTGGCTTGCCCCATTCAATCCGTTTTTTCGTTGGCTGATTGAAATCGGGGTGTGGTGATGAGCGTAAACAGATGGACCTGGACACCGCACTCGCATGGACTACACCGATCGAACGAGTACGGGGTCTGTTTTGTCCGGCGCTCAGCCCGTTTCGCCTCCTCTGCGGCGTTGGTATCAGCAAAAGTGTGCTCACAGCGGTCGTAGTGTTGCAGAACCCGACGACAGGAAGTGTTGAGCTACAAACAGTTTTCGGACGGGTTTTGCGACACTCAACGATTCGATAACGGAAGGTCGCCGGCAACTGCCGGTGTGGGTCCGGGAGTGTTTGAGAATAGATCGAATGAGAGACAACCCGAAACAGTTCATAACTATCCAGGGCAGTCCACGGAGTCCCGTTCGTCGCCCCGATTCGGGACTTCTTCACCCACGGGGCTATCGGGACCGTGCAGCCCAGCGCGTTCCGGTCATGGGCCGGCTTCCGAGACGTCTCGGTCATCGCTCGGCTTGCGGGGAACCGCTCGCAGGCTCGGCGCGACTATTCGGATTCTGCATCCTGCCCACTACGGTCATGCCGAAGTTCGCTGGCGCGACGTCACCGCCTTCTATGGAACCTCACTGTCCCTCCGATCCCGATTCGGCGACCTTGTCGGCGTCCGTCCTGCCAGTGTGTTCCACGATGTTTACGACCGGGAGCCGACCCTGGGTGCCCCTCCGCCCGAGGTCCTGCGGCCTCTGGAAGAACTCTCAACTTGAAAGACTTTCCTGTCGGGCAGTTTTCGAAGTGGAACTGGATCGTGGGTGATTTGCACGCAAGACTCTAAGCAGCGGGGACTGCGAGAACTGTAGCCCGCGGGCGGCCGAAGAAGCCCCCGAGCTAGCGTCGGCGGGTCATGCTCACTACACGCGTTTTGGCATTGAAGGCGGCCTTCATTGCGCGGTCCGCAATCGATCCGTCGGGCGGTAGAAGTTTGATCTGGCGGGCGAACTCCATTTGGTCGTAGCGCACCGTGTTGGTGACAACCTTCCCGTCGACGATGACGAAGTGGTCGAATCCGTCGAACTCGATTCGCTGCCCTGTGGCGGCGATGCCGACGAAGGTGCCGACGTGCTGGCCGGACACGTGCCAGTGGAGCAAGACGTCATCGCCGGACTCAGCGATCGAGACGATCTCGAAGGCGAAGTCGGCGACGGCGGCGAAGACTTGGTTGAAATAGGTGGCGACCTCGGTGCTTCCACGGCATGTTCCGGTAGGAAAGTGCACGAGGGAGTCGGCGGCCCAGAAGTAGTTGCGGAGGCTGTCGACGTCGTGGGCATTGATGCGGTCGATCGCCCACCGGACGAGTTGCGTTTTGGAGGCGTCGTTCGGCGGAGGGACAGCGGTCGAGGTAGGGCCGCGCTCGGGCATCTCTACTCCTTGACGTTGAGCACCGATTCAGCAGCGTTCGGCAGCATCCAGATACCGGTCTGGGGCGGACCATAACTCACGACGCTCGGCACGCGAGGCAAAACGCGACATGGTGACCCGTGGGAGCTGCATCATCAGCAGCACGGCTCAAGCTGTAGGAGTGGCTCGGCACGCCAAAGGAGTGGTCGGTTTCGATGTGCTGCTGATGGGTCGAATCGACTTCGCCACCGCATCGGGAGCGTGTCGTCGCGTCAGCTCGCGTGTGCGTTCGGGCGCGGCGGGAGCTGGGCGAGGAGCTGCTCCCATTCGTCGAAGCGGACGGCGTCCGGTGCACACCGAGAGGAGGGGGATCCGGCAGCAAGGTCGACCAGGTTCCGTGCAACACCGACCACGGTCAGGTGATGACGGCGGGATACGTCGAGAAGTTCGTCGAATGCCTGGGCGTCACTGCAGCGGCGGGCAGCGATCAGGATGTCCTTCGCGGTGGCGAGAAGTTCGCGACCATCAAGGCGCCGGCGGGGTATCAGGCGGGTCGGGGCTGGAAGCGGGCTCAGGGGTAATTCTGCAGTGGCCTCGATCATGCGTTGTCCTTCGCTCTCGTGCATCGGCCGAGACTCGCCGGTGTGCCGGCAAAATCCCGAGCCGACGTGAATGTGAGTCACGTCACTGTCGATGCCCGACCAGTTCTAGCACACGGCTGCCGCACCTGCCATCTACACAAACGTCCAGGTAGGGCGCGGCCGCTCGTCCCCGTCGGTCCTGCCGAACCCGGCACCGGGGTCACCGTGGTGGCGGTGGGATCCATTTCCGACTCGTCATTTGCTCAGAAGTCTTCGTCGATGCACGCCAGACGGTCACCCGCCATCCCCGCCTGACCGGGGCCGGTCATCGTCCGTTGTGCGTGCAGCACCACGGATTTGGCCTCATCGGGACGGAATTCCCAGTCCACGGTCGTCGACGCCTGAGCGTTACCGGCCTGGTCGGTGGTGACGTCGAGCCAAATCTCGTTCTGAGGGTTCGCGTAGGCGGGATCCGACGACGGCCAACAGAACGGCCCGGTGCCGATCCGACCGGTCGAGGATCGCTGAGCGGGGACCGCGGGTTTGACGATCGCTGAGTGGGGACCGCGGGCCAATCGGCGACGGGCAGACCTGCACTGTTGTAGGACACTCCTACCACCTCGGCCAGGGTCAGGCGGCGATGGCGATCAGCGCGACCGCTGGCAGGACGGACGACGCAACGGTCCCCCTGACGCTCCCTCCGCGCGGCAGCCAGTACCCGAGCAGATCCGCGACGCCCATGAACAACGACGCGAGCAGCATGTAGATGGTGCTGACGACCACAACGCTGGTCCCGGTCGACTCCTCGCCGAAGTTCACCATCCAGAGCCCAATGAGAGCGCCCACTCCTGCGAGCGCGTTGCGGGCGCCGATGCAGAACGACCACAGGTGCACATTCCGGATGCCGTTGGGCTCGATGCCGAGGAACTTCTGGGCCCAGGGTCGATCGACCAGGAAGGCCTCCAGCGGGAAGACGACGATCAGGACGAGTGCCGAGAGGCCGACGCAAACCTGCGCGAGTGCGTTCACAACTGCCCGCCGGTGCTGACGGCTTCGACGAGCGAGATGGTCGAGATCGTTGGTACGACCCGGGTCATGCGGAACCCCGCCCGCTCGAGCAGGGTGGCGAACTCCCGTTCGGTGCGCTCCCGGCCACCGACGAAGAGCAGCATGTCGAGGTCGAGGGTCTTGGCGAAGTGTGGTGTGTTGCCGGGCGGGACCACGCTCTCCATCAGGAGCAGTGTGGCACCCCTGGGCATGTGGCGTCGGACGTTGGCCAGGATCGCGGTGGCCTGTCCGTCGTCGAAGTCGTGGACCACGCGCCGCAGCACGTAGAGGTCACCGTCGGAGGGAGCGGTCTCGAAGAACGACCCGGCCTCGATCCGGCAGCGGCGCAGGACGCCCGCCGCGCGCAGGTGCTCCTCCGCGTCACCGACGAGGGCCTCACGTTCCTGCAGCACCCCCTTGGCCGACGGTGCCGCGCCGAGGATGAGCGCGAGCAATTGTCCGTGCCCACCTCCGATGTCGACGATCGTCGAGTACCGCGTGAAGTCGTACGCCACCTCCACGGTGGGCCAGTCCAGGGTCGACAACCGGGTCATCGCGTCGTTGAACGTGGCGGCGAACTCCGGGTGCTCATCGAGGTACTCCCACATGGGCATGCCGAGCACCTCTTCGGCGGACGGCCTGCCGGTCTCCACGGAGTGGGCCAGCTGGCCCCACGGTCCCTGATAGGCCGGATCGCCGAGCATCAAAATGACCGGAAGCATCGAGGCGTTCGTGCCCGAGCGGAGCCCTTCGGCCGCGGGTGTCAGGCCGAAGCGGCCCTCCGGGTCCTCTCTGAAGATCCCGAAGGTGGCGCAGGCTCGCAGGAGGCGGTGCGTGGCGTCGGGATCTGACCCCACTTCGGCCGCGACGTCGTCCGCGGTCAGCGGGCCGTTCGCCAGCGCGTCGGCTATGCCGAGCCTTGCCGCGGCGTAGACGGCGTGGGTCGTCATGAACCCGGAGGCGAGCTCGAGCAGGCAGACCTCCGGCGGCGCCATCCGCCGGGTCAGTGACTGCAGCGCGGTCCGGAGGGTAGTGGCTGCACGGACCACGCGGGCGGGAGGGAGTCGGGTCATCGCGGATCCCCTATGATCGTCAGCAATGCTGACTATAATTATTGTCAGCAATACTGACTATTGTCAAGGGGATCGATGGACGTCGCCACGCTCATGTTCATCGCCTACCGCGCGATGGACGACAGGGTGATCCGAGCCATGCGGGAGGCCGGCTACAAGGTGACCGTTGCGCAGGCCCGGCTCGCTCAGCGGATCGCCGAGGACGGCTCTCGCCTCACCGACCTCGCTGAGCAGGTGCAGGTCACCAAGCAGACCGCAAGCCTGCTGGTCGCGGCGCTGGAACGGGAAGGGCTCGTGGAGCGCATCCCTGATCCGGAGGACGGCCGGGCGCAGCTCATCCGGTTCACCCGAAAGGGGCAGGCCGCGTCGACGCGGGCTCGCGAGGTGGTGATGGGCGTCGAGCAGGAATGGAACGACCACCTCGGCCCTGAACTGGCAGGATGCCTTCGAGAGGCGCTCACAAAACTCCGCGAAATCGCAGATCCGTACCAGTGACTCGGATCAACGACCCTGAGGATTGGAATACCAATGGCGACCCTTCGTGCGGCCGCAGAGCCGCCGGGTCGATCGATCACCGCAAGCGGATCCGCTTACGGCACACCCACAGGACAGGACAGGACAGGAGGGGTTCCAGGCAACCTTCAGTTCGACCTCGGATCATCCCGTATCGCCATGAATCGTGGCGCCAGCGTGCCGCGGCTGGGCATGCCTCACGGACAGCACCGTGCCAAATAGCGTCGGTGAAAACGTGCCAGATAGCGCCGGGAGTCACAACATGGGTTGTCGACGCTTCTGACGTACGGAATCTACTGTTCAGAAGGTATGTCGGAAAATGATCGATTTCCGACCAGCCGCGCCGCCGTTGCGACGGTCTATCAGCAGACCTGCGCGGCGGCGGCCAGCAGGGGGTGCAGCGTTGCATGATGTCCGTGAGGGGCAGCGAGCGCCTACTCGCGGACCTTTAGAACCAGTGACGGCGGCCGCCGACGGCGCGGCCGGTGGCGCCGAGCAGCGCGAGGATGACTCCGATGACCAACAGGATGATCCCGATGGTCCAGAGGATCGAGGTGCCCGCCACGAATCCGATCACGAGCAGAATCAGTCCGAGAATGATCACGATGAACCTCGTCTCCGCGCGGCGCGCGCCTTCATCAGCGGTTACCCGTTCGTCCTAGCCGGAAAACAGATGGGCGACGGCGGGATACGCCGGGTTGGCCGCAGGAGGGTGCGGCCAGGCGCGGCAGATCTCACCATCTCTTCCTGCGGGCACCGGCCTCGCGCTGGCCGAATCCGGAGTTCTGAACATGGACGGCCGGTTGAGCGATCAGCGGCTGTAGGCGACCAGGGTGGTCCACATCGTCTGCACCGGGGTGTCGTGTTGGTCGAGCATGATCGTCTTGGTGACCATGATGTCGTTGCCGGCGGCGTGGCGGAACGAGTCGAGGAAGACGTCGCAGATCAGGCGGTCGCCCACCGTGATGGGGCGGTGGAACTGCAGGCGTTGATCGGTGTGCAGGATCTCGGCGGGGTCGTAGCCGGTGAG
>NZ_JBHUSF010000126.1:0-23600 GCF_042673295.1 Rhodococcus sp. NPDC057014 | reverse complement strand
GGGCCGAGGTGTTTCCATACCCGTCCCGAGTTGTCAGAGTATTGACAAACAGGGGTGTGTCCGTGTTCACATAGACATCGTAACGTGCAACTAACGCTCAACATAGAGCGAAATGCGATCACTCCATCGGGCCGGATGGTAGCTCCTCGCAAGTGCACTGGCTACGATATCGTCAAATAATGATCACGACTGTGCGATATTTGCACATGCTAGATAGGGAGTTATGGACACCACCCACGACAGTGACGTTCTCATCGTCGGGGCCGGCCCGGCCGGCCTCATGCTCGCGAATATCCTCGGCATGTACGGCCGCACGGTGACCGTGCTCGAAGCACTGGACCAGCTCATCGACTACCCTCGCGGCGTCGGACTCGACGACGAGTCCTTCCGCACCATCCAGGCCGTCGGACTCGTCGATACCGTTCGCCCACACACCAATCCGCAGCACATCATGCGACTGGTCAACGGTGCCGGGAAGGTCATCCTGGTGAACAACCCGAAGACCGACGAGTTCGGGTGGGAACGCAAGCACGGGTTCATCCAGCCCGAGGTCGACCGCGCCCTCTATGAGGGCCTGGCGCGTTTCCCCCACGTCCAGGTGCATTTCGGGCACCGCGTCGAGAACGTCGAGGAGGACCGCGACTCGGTCACGGCCATCGCCGTGGTCACAGGCACGGACGGGAAGACGGTGGAGCACCGTTTCCACGCCCGCTACCTCGTCGGCTGCGAAGGGGGCAAGTCCCCTACCCGCAAGCGCCTCGGCGTCAGCTTCGAAGGTGAATCCCCCTCCACTCGCTGGCTGGTCGTCGATGTCGAGAACGATCCGTTGGGGACGCCGAACGTATTTCTCGGCGCCGACCCGAAGCGTCCCTACGTCTCCATCGGCCTTCCGCACGCGGTTCGCCGGTGGGAGTTCATGCTGCACGAGGGCGAGACCGAGGACCAGGTCACCGATCCCAACTACGTGAATGCACTCCTCGCAGAGCATGTTCCGGATCCCGCGTCGCTCGACTTCATCCGCCGCCGGGTGTTCACCCACCACGGCCGGGTCGCCTCGAGCTTCCGCACCGGGCGGCAGATGATCGCCGGCGACGCAGCACACCTGATGCCGGTCTGGATGGGTCAGGGCTGGAACTCCGGGATGCGTGATGCGACCAACCTCGGGTGGAAGCTGTCGGCGGTGCTGTCGGGTCAGGCCGGCGACGCTCTCCTGGACACCTACACCAGCGAGCGCAAGGACCACGCGCAGGCGATGGTGGACCTGTCGCTGACCTTCGGCAAGTTCATCAAGATCACCAATCCGATCGCGGCCACCGCACGCGACGCCGCCTCCTCGGTGCTCAATCGGTTCCCCCAGGTCAAGAGCTACTTCGCCGACATGCGGTTCAAACCGATGCCCCGCTACACCCGCGGGGTGTTGGCCGATCCCAGCACGCAGGAGAGCGGACGGGCCCGGGCCAGGATCACCAGCAAGCTCATCCCCGTCCGTACCGCGAACACCACCGTTTCCCCGGTCGGCGTGCAATTCCCGCAGCCGCGGGTGAACACCCGCGGCTCGGCGAACATCCTGCTCGACGACGCGATCGGCAACTGGTGGACCGTCCTGGTCTGGGGCAACAATCCGAAAGATGTTCTCCCCCAGCCGTCACTGGAGAAGCTGGCTGCTCTCGGTGCACGGCTGGTCGCCGCGGTCCCCGAGACCCAACGCGAATGGGCCGAACAGTACACGGACAACGACGTCCTCGTCGTCGGCGATCACACCGGACGGCTCAAGAAGTGGTTCGACGACCGTCCCACTCCACTGGTGTTCCTGCGCCCCGACCGATTCGTCGCCGGCGCCTGCCTGACCCAGCACGCCCCCGCCACCCTCGATGCGATCCTGCACGCCATGGCGTTCACCGGGAGCCCCGCGGCCACCCACCTCGACGACGCACCCGCACCGCCATCCGACTCCACCGCCTCGCCGTCCCACCCCCAGTCCACACAGGAAGAACTCGCCTCATGATCACCACCGCAATTCCCTCGTACATCACCGATTCGTTCTTCGGGCTCGAGGACAAGTGGATCGAGACCGCGCCCGGCGAGCTCACCCATTACCACGAACTCGGCGAGGGCACGCCGATCCTGTTCCTGCACGGGTCCGGAACCGGTGTCACGGCTGCGGCGAACTGGTGGCTGAATTTGCCGACGATCAGTGGGCACGGCCGATGCATCGCCATCGACTCGATCGGCTACGGCCAGACCGTGGTCGCCGAGGGCACCGAGTACGGCATCAAGGAATGGGTACGCCACGCCATCCGGGTTCTCGATTCCCTGGGCATCGAGAAGACCTGGATCGTCGGAAACTCTCTCGGCGGTTGGCTCGCTTTCCAGTTCGCTATCGACTTCCCCGAACGACTGTTGGGCATCGTCTCGATGGGCACCGGCGGCGCCACACTCACCGGTGCCCTCGCCGGACACGCCAACCCGACCCTCACCGAAGAGGGCATCCGCAAAACCCTCGAGCTCTTCGTGGTCGACAAGTCACTCGTCACCGACGAACTGGTCGCGCTGCGATATCAGGCCGCGCTCAACGACACCGCCTCCGACCGTCTCGCCGACGTCGTCGCCGCCCGCGACCGCGACCGGCACGCACTGCCGCTGGACTTCGACGTCCTGGCGGAACTAACCATCCCCGTCCTGCTCATTCACGGCACCCAGGACGTCGTCATCCCGATCTCGCGCACCTGGGACCTCCTCAACGTGATCCCGCACGCCGACACGCACATCTTCAGCCAGTGCGGCCACTGGTCGCAGGTCGAGCGAGCCGACGACTTCAACGCCGTAATCACCCAGTACCTCGCCTCCCACGGCGTCAGCCGGTGACCAGCGCCCAGGGCAGAAAGGAAACTCGGTCATGACCCAGGCATTGGTGTGCATGTCGCACAGCCCGCTGCTGCACCACACCCACCCACCCGCCGAAACGAAGGCCGCCGTCGAAGCCGCGTTCGAACAGGTCCGCGCGTTCGTCCGCGACTTCGATCCGGACCTGATCGTCAATTTCGGCCCGGACCACTACAACGGCTTCTTCTACGATCTGATGCCACCGTTCTGCATCGGATATCAGGCCACCGGCACCGGTGACTACGACTCGTTCTCCGGAACACTGGACGTGCCCACCGAGATCGCAGAAGGACTCGCCCAGCACGTGATCGACCGCGACATCGACGTCGCGATCTCCCGTCAGATGGTGGTCGACCACGGCGCCGTGCAGCCGATGGAGATCCTCTACGACGGTGACGTCGCGGCGAAACCCGTTGTTCCAGTGTTCGTCAACTCGGTCGCTCGTCCCTTCGCGAAAATGTCCCGGGTCCGCCGATTCGGTCAGGCCGTCGGCGAATTCTTCCAGGACTCCGACAAGAAGGTGCTGTTCATCGGTTCCGGTGGTCTGTCGCACGACCCGCCGGTGCCGCAGATCGCCACCGCCACCGAGGCCCAGCGCAAACTCCTCACCGACGGCCGCAACCCCACTCCGCAAGCACGTGCCGCCCGGCAGGCCAACACGATCGCCACCGCCGTCAAGTTCGCCGCCGGAGAGGCCGACATCATGGACCTCAACCCCGATTGGGACCGGGAGTTCCTCGACGTCTGCCGGTCCGGCCGGCTCGAGGACTTCGACAGCTACACCGCCGACGAGATGGACGCCACCGCAGGTCACTCCTCGCACGAGGTCCGCACCTGGGTTGCGGCGTACTCCGCGTTGAGGGCGTGCGGTCCATATACCGTGGACTACGAGTTCTACCAACCGATCAAGGAGTACATCGCCGGTTTCGCCATCACTACCGCTCGGCCGCACTGACAACGACCTGCGCTTCGGCTTCTCGAGGGCCGCGTGTCATGCCGCAGGCGCACGGTGTCACCGAACACCACCTCGATGCCCGCTCTCGGTCAGCGCTCGTGTGATGCTCGGTGCGGTGGTGTGCACGGCGGGCCCGACGCTCCGGATGTCGACCTACCTTGACGCCGCTGCGCTCGAGAAACCCACCTTCTTCGTCGAAGAATGCCGAATCATCGGAAGCCATGATGTCCGCACCCTGACCAAAGAACTCGAGAGCAGCCGCCGATACCCTCGCACAATCCTCCAGTAAGTGCCCCCGTGCGAGCGCGACCACGCTCTGGCCCTACGCACCGTCGGGAGCGCAGGCTCGCCCCTTGCCCGCCTTCGCGCTTTCTGCAGGGACTGGTTGATGTCCTCGCCGCTGAGCAACGGTCAGCTACCCATGCTGGTCCGGACGAACTCGCGGAACGTGAGGACCATCGGTTCGCGGGCCCGGCCGCGCCGGTAGATCAGCGAGAACGGCGCCTGGTAGCCGAACGACGCGGGCAGGATCGGGCGCAACCGGTTCCGGTCCACCCAGTACTCCGCGTAGTGCTCGGGCAGGTAGCCGATGTAGGCGCCGGACAGCACGAGGATGAGTTGCGCCTCCATGTTCTCCACCGTCGCCGAGGGTTGCGGGAATCCCTGGCGGGCGAGTTCCTGCTCGGACCAGTAGCCGCGGGTCACCATCCGCTGTTGCGTGATGACCTCCGGCGGCACCCGCTTCCTACCGAACAGCGGATGTTTGTCGCTGCAGTACAGCCAGTGCTGCTCCCGGTGCAGCGCCTGGGAGACGAGGCCGTTCATCGGTGACGCGAACGCGCCGACCGCGACGTCGATCCGGTCGTCGAGCACCCCGACCTGCAGCTCGTGCGGGGTCTGGATCTTGAGGTCGAGGTAGACGGCGGGATGGTCCTTGCTGAACACGCCGATCACGTCGGCGAGCGGCAGGGTGGCGTCGGTGACGGTGGAATCGAGAACCCCGATGGTGAGGGTGCCCCGCAGTTCGCCCTGCAGCGCGGCACCGTAGCGTTCGAACCCCTCGAGCTCCCCCAGGATGCGGAGGCATTCCTTGTGGTAGAGCTCGCCCTTGCTCGTGAGGCCGAATCCGCCGCGGCCGCGGTGGCACAGGACGATGCCGAGGTGGCGTTCGAGCTGACTCATGTAGGTGCTGATCGCCGAGGCCGACAGTCCGAGTTCCTGCTGGGCGGGCGCGAACCCCTGGTGCCGGACGACGGCCGCGAAGATCTGGAGGAGCTTCAGATCGGGCAGCGAACTGCGCATCGTGCTCCTCCGGCGGGGTCGAAAACAGGGTGTGAGCTGGCTCGCACCATTACTTCACGATTTTCTGAAGTGATTATTTGTATCAAGTGATTTATTTCACGTCAATGTTCTCCTACCGTCTAGGGCAACGGTCTGACGAGACCGGCACCGACGGGACCCGCGCCCGTCATCACCGATCCGCTAGGACACGTGAAGGACGCACCATGGACATCACCATCATCCTGATCTACCTGGGCGCGATGCTCGCGTTCGGCTGGTGGGGCAAACGCCGGGCGAGCAACTCCAGCGAATACCTCGTCGCCGGCCGCCGCCTCGGCGGATTCCTCTACACCAGCACGATGGCTGCGGTCGTCATCGGCGGCGCCTCCACCGTCGGCGGCGTCGGCCTCGGCTACAAGTACGGCATCTCCGGAATGTGGCTGGTCGTGTCGATCGCCGCCGGCGTGCTGCTGCTCAGCCTGCTCTTCGCGGCGCGGATCCAGCGTCTGAAGGTCTACACCGTCTCCGGGATGCTGAAACTCCGGTACGGCATCGACGCCACCGGCGCGTCCGGTCTCGTGATGATGGCGTACACCCTCATGCTCACCGTCACGTCCACGATCGCCTACGCCACCATCTTCAACGTGCTGTTCGGCTTCGACCGGACGCTGTCGGTGATCCTCGGCGGCCTCATCGTCGTGGCCTACTCCGCGATGGGCGGCATGTGGTCGATCACGCTCACCGACGTCGTCCAGTTCGTCATCAAGACCATCGGCGTCTTCGTCCTGCTGCTGCCGTTCACGTGGAGCAAGGCGGGCGGGTACGCCGGCATCAAGGAACGCGTGGGCGAACAGGCACTCGGGCTCGGCACCATCGGCACCGGCACCATCGTCACGTTCTTCGTCGTCTACACCCTCGGCATCCTCATCGGACAGGACATCTGGCAGCGCGTGTTCACCGCGAAGTCGCCGGAGGTCGCACGATGGGGCGGCGTCACCGCCGGCCTCTACTGCCTGCTGTACGGCGTCGCCGGCGCACTCATCGGTCTGGCCGCATCCGCTCTCATGCCCGACATCGGTTCGTCCGACGACGTGTACGCCGACGTCGCCGTCCACGTCCTGCCCGTCGGCCTCAGCGGCATCGTCCTCGCCGCCGCGGTGGCCGCGATGATGTCGACCGCGTCCGGTGCGCTGATCGCCACCGCCACGGTCGCGCGGCAGGACGTCCTTCCGCTGGTCGCCCAGATCTTCGGCCGCACCCGACCCGAACTGGACACGTCCGATCCGGAAGCCGACGTGCGCGGCAACCGCCTCTACGTGATCGTGATCGGCCTCGTCAGCATCGTGATCGCCGCGCTCATCAACGACATCGTGTCGGCCCTGACCATCGCCTACGACATCCTGGTCGGCGGACTCCTCGTCCCCATCCTCGGTGGGCTGGTCTGGAAGCGCGCCACGGGAACCGCGGCCATGGCGGCCATGGCGGTGGGCACGGTGGCGACCATCGCCACGATGTTCGTCGTCGGCGACGTCATGGCCAACGAACCGGTGTACGTCGGACTCGTCAGCGCCCTGGTGGTGTTCGTGGCCACCAGCCTGTTCACCGCACCCACCCCGGCCGATGTGATGTCGGTGTGGAACGCGCGAGTGTCGGGAAAGGCCGAGGACGAGGAAGAACCGGAGCGGACCCCGGCACCGATAGCCTGATTGGCGACAGCGCGTACTACCGGGAGGAATGATCGTGCCGAAGATCGTCGACCACGACGAGCGGAGACAAGCGCTCGCCGACGCCGTTCTGGCGTTGATCGCCCGGGAGGGAATCTCCGCCGTCACCACGCGAGCGGTGGCGGAGGAGAGCGGGTGGTCGACCGGAGTGCTGAACCACTACTTCGGATCCCGGCACGAACTGCTCCTCGGGGCGCTTCGCCGGGCCGGCGACATCCAGGGCGAGTTGTACCGGGCGATCCTCGAGGAGGAGGGCGCCGGTCCGATCGAGAAGCTGCGGAACATCACCGCCAGCATCCTGCCGCTCGACGAACGCCGACTCGCGATGACCCGCGTCTTCCTGTTCTTCTATGCGGAGGGGGCGGCCGAGGACACGGCCCGCGGTGAGATCGCGGGCTTCCTCGCCCGCTGGCGCGGCGTCGTGCGCGAGGCGGTCGTCGCCGCCCAGCGGGAGGGCATCGTCTCCGCCGACCTCGACGCGGACGCCGTCACCGTCGCACTGGTGGCGCTGACCGACGGGCTTGCACTGCAGGCCATTCTGGATCCCGTTGTGATGGAAGCGATCAGCACCGGGGATGCGGCCGCCCGCTGCGTCGACGCTGCAGTGCGGAGGACCACCGAAGAAGCGGGAGCGGTGGGCACATGACCGACCGTGTCGTCGTCCTCGACGACTTCATCCCGGCCGACGTCCTGTCCGATTCTCTTGTCGCCGCGGGTATTTCCGCGGAGGTAGTCCATCAGTCCGAGTTCCCGTCCGGACCGGGCGTCGTCGCCCTGCTGGTGGGTCCGGAAAACACCGGCCTCGAGCCGCGTCACCTGTCGGCACTCCCGGATCTGCGACTACTGTCGGCCACCTCCGCCGGGTACGACCACCTGCCGGTGTCGGCGGCGCACGAACGCGGCCTGTGGGTCACGCGGGCAGTGGACTACTGCACCGAGGAGGTCGCGGACCACGCGTTCGCGCTCACCCTCGGACTGATCCGATCCACCCACACCCTCGACGGTTCCGTGCGCGCCGGCGAATGGGACGTCACCGCGGCGGTGCCGCGGCGCATCGCCGGAACCGTGCTGGGCCTCTACGGTTTCGGCCGGATCGCCGGCGCTTTCGTGCTGCGCGCCCGAGCCGTGGGAATGACCGTACTGGTCAGCGGCCGCGGGTTGGGCGACCGCGCCGCGGAACTCGCGGCCGAGGGCATCGAGGTGGTCGGGTTCGAGGAACTGCTGCGCCGCTCCGACGTATTGAGCCTGCACGTTCCCCTGACCCCTGAGACGCGGGGTCTGATCGACGAGCGTGCGCTGGCGACGATGCGGCGCGGCGGGTATCTGGTGAACGTCTCCCGTGGCGGGCTCGTCGACCACGACGCGCTCGGAGCCGCACTGCGTAGCGGGCACCTGGCCGGGGCGGCCGTCGACGTTCTGCCGAACGAACCTCCCGCACAGGATGATCCGATCTTGCAGATCCCCAACCTCGTGATCACCCCGCACGCCGCGTGGTACTCGCCGCAGGTCGCGCGCACGCTGGCGGAGCAGTCGGCGCGCAACGTCGCCGCGGTCCTGACGGGCGAATCCCCGGTGGGAGTCGTTGCCCCACCGGGGATGTGATTGCCCCTGCCAGTCCTTGTGGCGCTGTTCAGTCCTTGTAGTCGGGGGCGGTCCGGTCCAGCATCCGCAGCAGCGCCGCCCACGCCATCTCGTAGGCCTGGTCGTCGGCGAAGTCGTCGGTGGCCTCACCGGCGAACTGCCGGGCGGTGTGCTCGGCGATCTCGGGCGACGGCACACGCAGGTCCCCCGACGCCTGGGCGGCGATCTGGATGTCACACGCCTTCTCCAGGTAGAACATTCGCAGAAATGCCTCGGCGGCGGATTCGCCCACGGTGAGCAGACCGTGATTGCGCAGGATCATCGCGGGGTGGTCGCCGAGGTCGTCGACCAACCGGGCGCGTTCGGCCGTGTTGAGCGCGATGCCCTCGTAGTCGTGGTAGCCGACCCGGTTGTAGAACTCCATCGAGATCTGGTTGAGCGGCAGCAGTCCGTGCTCCTGCGCGGCCACCGCGCACCCGGCCTTCGTGTGCGTGTGCAGCACGCACTGCGCGTCCGCCCGGGCCTCGTGGATCGCGCCGTGGATCACGAATCCGGCTGGATTGACATGATATTCGGACGGTTCGACGAGTTCGCCGTCGAGCCCGATCTTCACCAGGTTGGAGGCGGTGATCTCCTCGAAGAGCAGCCCGTACGGGTTGATGAGGAAGTGATGTTCGGGCCCGGGCAGCCGGACCGAGACGTGCGTGAAGATCAGGTCGGTCATCTTGAAATGCGCAAGCAGCCGGTACACCGCCGCGAGTTCACGACGCAGTTCCGCCTCGGTCTTCACCGGATTCGCCCGGCCCTGCGACGTGACGGTGGGTGCACTCATGCGGGATCTCCTTGATCACGGAACGGATTTCGGCTTAAATGTATCAACTGATTTATATAAACGCCAGGCTTTGGCCACACGTCACCGCCGGGCGACAACCGGTGCGCGGCTCAGTCGAGCCGCCCACCCAGCATGCCGCGGAGCGAGCGGAGGCAGAGTTCTCGTAGCTCGCTCTCGGCGATCGAGGGGTGGTCGAGCCAGTCCATGCAGACGGCGCGGACGAAGGCGATCCATCCGCGCACGGCGACGCCGACGAGTTCCCGCTCGCCGGCGGGGGGATCGAGCGCGTCGACGATGCGGCGCTGCTGGGCGTCGAGTTCCCGGTCGACGATGGCGCGGATGTCGGCGTCGGCCGACAGCGCGCCGCGGTTGATGGCCCGGACTCCGTGCCGGTGGCTCGCGACGTGCTCGAAGTACGCGTCGAGTCCGGCCGCGACCTGGTCCTCGACGGGGAGAGCGGGGTCGGGGGCAGTCACGTCGAGCAGTCGTTCGGATTCGCGTTCGACGATCGCGGCGAAGAAGTCCCGCTTCGTCGGGAAGTAGTGGTACATCAATCCGCGCGACACCTCGGCGAGTTCCGCGACCTCTTCGATCCAGACGTCCTCGTACGGGCGGTCCGCGAACAGTCGCGCGCCGATGTCGAGCAACTGCGCACGCCGCTGCTCCGGGGCGAGTCGACGGCGGGCGCTGGTCATGCCAGCCACCGTACTGCTTGACACCGGTTCAGTAAGGCGTACCTTGCGTACTAGACATCAATTCAGTAACGCGGGCCACATCGACACGGGGGTCGACAATGAGCGTCGGATCACTGCACAGCACAGCGGAGGCGACCATCCCGCATCCCCGATGGCGGCTTCCCGTCGTCGGCGACGTGTTCGGGATCAGCATCCGCACTCCCGTGCAGAATTCGATGGAGATCGGCAGAAAACTCGGACCCATCTTCGAGCGCAACATTCTCGGCAACCGGTTCGTGTTCGCGTCCGGCGCCGACATGGTCGCGGAACTCTCCGATGAATCCCGGTTCGCGAAGCACCTGGCGCCCGGCGTCGCGTCGCTGCGCGAGGTCGGCGGCGACGGGTTGTTCACCGCGTACAACCACGAGCCGAACTGGAGCAAGGCACACAACCTGCTCGCACCGGCGTTCACGAAATCCGCGATGCGCTCGTATCACCGCACGATGCTCGACGTTGCCGGCGAACTGACGGAACACTGGGACGAGCGCGTGGGCGGCAAACCCGTCGACGTGTCGTCCGACATGACGAAGCTGACGCTCGAGACCATCGGCCGCACCGGTTTCAGCTATTCCTTCGATTCCTTCCGACGCGAGCGCCCGCACCCGTTCGTGCAGGCAATGGTCGGCGCGCTCAGCCATTCGCAGCGCACCACGTTCGTGAAATCCACGGCGCTCGGACGACTGCTGGTCCGGCGGTCGGATCGCCGCAACGTCGCCAACCTGGAACACATGGCCGAGGTCGTCGACGAGGTGATCCGCTCCCGCCGCGACAGCGCCGATGCCGGCCCCGAGGACCTGCTCGAACTCATGCTGCGGGCGGCCCGGGAGAACGACCCCCACCGGATCGACGAGTTGAACATCCGCCACCAGGTGGTGACGTTCCTGGTCGCAGGGCACGAAACCACCTCCGGCGCGCTGTCGTTCGCCCTGTACTACCTGTCGCGGCATCCCGACGTCCTCGCGAAGGCGCAAGCGGAGGTCGATGCGGTGTGGGGCGACGAAGAGCCCGCGTTCGAGCAGGTCGCCAAGCTCCGCTACGTGCGCCGGGTGCTGGACGAATCGCTGCGGTTGTGGCCGACGGCGCCCGCGTACGGCCGGGAGGCCACGGTCGACACGACCCTCGTCGGCAAGTACCCGATGAAGGTCGGCGACTGGATGCTCGTCCTCATCCCCGCACTGCACCGCGACCCGGTATGGGGCGAGAACCCCGAGGCGTTCGACCCCGACCATTTCCTCCCCGAGCGCATCCGGTCCCGTCCCGCGCACGTGTACAAGCCGTTCGGGACCGGCGAGCGCGCCTGCATCGGAAGGCAGTTCGCCCTCCACGAGGCGGTGCTGGTTCTCGGCACGATCCTGCGTCGGTACGACATCGCGGGCGACCCAGGCTATCGACTGAAGGTCGCCGAGCGGCTCACCCTCATGCCGGAGGGATTCACGCTGCAGTTACGCCGACGTTGACCACTGCCCACCCTTGACAGCCACAAAGTGAGAGTTACTATCAAAATATAGTAACTTCCTTTCGAGTGGAGCTGTCATGAGTGAAACGACGGTCATCGAAGTCACCCCGCGCCGCTGGTGGACGCTCGGCGCCCTGTCCGTGGCCATGCTGACCATCGGTCTCGACATCACGGTCCTGACGGTGGCGCTACCCACGCTGGCGGTGGATCTCGGAGCGGACAACTCGCAATTGCAGTGGTTCAGTTCGGCGTACACCCTGGTCCTCGCCGCGGTGCTCCTGCCTGCCGGGGCACTCGGCGACCGGTACGGCCGCAAGAAACTGCTGCTCGGCGCACTTCTCCTGTTCGGTGCCGCGTCGCTGCTCTGCAGCTACGCGAGCACGTCGGGCCAGCTGATCGCCGGACGCGCTTTGCTGGGACTGGGAGCCGCGGTGATGATGCCGCTGTCGATGGCCGTGCTGCCCGTCCTGTTTCCCGACGCGGACGAACGTTCGCGGGCACTGACCATCTGGGTGACGTCCACCGCGATCGGACTGCCCCTCGGCCCGATCCTCGGCGGCTGGCTGCTCGGGCACTTCTGGTGGGGATCGGTGTTCCTGATCAACGTGCCCCTGGTCGTCGTCGGCGCGATCGCCGTCGCAACCCTGGTGCCGGAATCGCGCAGCGCGGAGCGGTCGACCACCGACTACCTCGGCGCCGTGCTGTCGTCGCTCGGATTACTCAGTCTCACTTACGGTTTCATCGAGGCCGGCCAGGACGGCTGGGGCGACGCACTGGCCTTGACGTCGATCGCGGCGTCCGTGGTCGTGCTCGGGCTGTTCGCGATGTGGGAACGGCGGTCGCGGCATCCGCTGATCGACACGTCGCTGTTCGCCAGCCCCGGATTCCGCTGGGGCACGATCTTCACGACGCTCGTCAACTTCGGGATGTTCGGGCTGTTCTTCACGGTGCCGCAGTACTTTCAGGCCGTGCTCGGAGTGGACGCGCTGGGCAGCGGCCTCCGTCTGCTGCCCTTGATCGCCGGACTGCTGGTCGGCTCCCGGCTCTGCGACCAACTGCTGCGGCGAGCCGGCGCCCGGCCGGTCATCACGATCGGGTTCGCACTGCTCACCGCGGGTCTCGCGACCGGCGCCCTGACGTCCGTCGATTCCGCGTACTGGTTCACCGCGACGTGGATCGCGCTCGTCGGCGCGGGAATGGGTTTCGTGATGCCCGCGGCGATGGGAGCCGCCCTGGGGGCGTTGTCCGCCGAACGGTCCGGTTCCGGCTCGGCACTGATCCAGGCGCTGCGACAGGCGGGCGGCACGATCGGGGTCGCCGTGCTCGGCACCGTCCTCGCCACCCGCTACCGGTCCGAACTGGGCGAACTGGACGTGGATCCGGTCCGCGACGGCGTCAACGCCGGCGTCGCGGTGGCCAAGGCAACCAGCGACCCGTCGGTCCTCACACACGTCCAGACGTCGTTCGTCTCCGGGATGAGCCTCATGCTGTGGATCTGCGCGGGCATCTGCGCCGTCGCAGCATTGCTGGCCGCACGGTTCACGCCCCGCGAGACACCGGACCGGGAGCAGGATGAGTCAGAATCGGTACATGTCCACTGATGCCCGACCGGGCCTGCGGGAGCGGAAGAAGGCCCGCACCCGGCTGACCATCCGCGCCGAGGCGTTTCGGCTGTTCCGGGAACAGGGCTACGCCGACACCACGATCGAGCAGATCGCGGAGGCCGCGGACGTGTCGCCGAGCACGTTCTTCCGCTACTTCCCCACCAAGGAACAACTGGTCCTCGCCGACGATCTCGATCCGCCCATGATCGAGGCCATCGAGGCGCAACCGCCGGACGTCCCGCTGATCACCGCGTTCCGGAAGGCGGCCGAGTCGGTGTTCGCCGGCCTGTCCGAGGCAGACATGGAGTTCGAGCGAACGCGTCAGGAACTGATGTATTCGGTCCCGGAACTGCGCGGGGCCATCATGCAAGAGATGGTGCGGAGCATCGACATGATCGCGGGCGTCACGGCGCGCAGGGTCGGGCGCACCGCCGACGACTTCGAGGTCCGCGCGCTCGCCGGGGCCATCGTCGGCGTCGTCCTCGGTGTGGTCGATCTGCTGCCGGGGAATCTGCCGCTCGCACTGCGCGCACTGGAATTCCTCGAGGACGGGCTGCCGCTCGGGCGCGACACCACGTCGTAAAACCGTCACGTGGACGTGCGTTCGAGAACTTCCGTCACGACGTGTTCGGCGATGGCGAGGGACGACGTCGCACCCGGTGACGGCGCGTTCCGGACGTGGATCACGCGGTGTCCCCCGGTGATGACGAAGTCGTCCTCGAGGCTGCCGTCGGCGTTCATCGCCTGGGCGCGGATGCCCCGGGGGCCGCGGGTGACGTCGGAGCGTCGCACGTCGGGCACGTACTTCTGCGCCTCCTTCACGAACTGGCCCGTGCTGAGGACGGTGCGGGCCTCGCGGACCGCCGCCGCCGTGTTCCGCGCCGCGAACCGCCAGAATCCGGGGAAGCCGACCGCCGACAGCACGTCCGACGCCGACCATCCCCGACGGTCGTACGCCTCCCGCCCGAGGGAGAGGAAGGCGTTCGGCCCGAGCATGATTCGACCGTCGATCCGCTTGGTGAGGTGGACCCCGAGGAACGGGTACCGCGGATCCGGGACCGGGTAGATCAGCCCCTTCACGAGTGAAGACCGCTCCGGCTCGAGCAGGAAGTAGTCGCCGAAGAACGGCACCACCCGCGGTGTTCGCGGTTCCCCCGACAGCAGCGCCACCCGATCGGACTGCAGTCCGGCGCACGTGACCACCAGGTCGAAGGCCTCACTGCCGTCTCGCGTCGTGACCACCGTCTCCGACGCCCGGCTGTCCAGGCCCACGACCTCCCGGCCGAGGAGTACGCGTCCGCCCGCGGCGGCGATGTCCGCGGCGAGGGCCTCCGCGATCGCCACGTAGTCGATGATCGCGGTGTGCGGCGAGTGCAGGGCGGCGACCCCGCGGGCGTGCGGTTCGATCTCGGGGATCTCCGCCCCCGCGATCTTGCGGATACCGGGGACCCCGTTGGCCACCGCTCGGTCGAAGATGGCATCCATCCGCGCCACTTCGGACGAGTCGTGAGCGACCACCACCTTGCCGCATTCCTCGTAGGCCACGCCCTTGTCTGCTGCGTACTGCTGCAGAAGGGTGACGCCGCGGCGGCACAGGCGCGCCTTGAGGCTGCCCGGCGGGTAGTAGAGGCCGGCGTGGACGACGCCGCTGTTGTGCCCGGTCTGGTGGGCCGCGACCCGCGTTTCCTTCTCGAACAGCGTCACCTCGACGGCATCCATCCGGTGCAGAAGTTCCCGGGCGACCGCCAGACCGATGATGCCGCCGCCGATGACGGCCGCACGAACCTTCGCCATGAGCACCCCTCCGTATACCGTTTTCGAGATATCATCGATGGTATGTCGACCGCACCTCGACGCACGTCGTTTCCCGGACTGGGGCACCTGTCCGATCGGCGTCGGGCGCTGCTGGACGAGCTCGTCACCACCCGCCGCGAGCGGGGTCTGACGCAGACGGAGATCGCCGCCCACATGGGCACGTCGCAGTCCGCGGTGGCCCGGCTCGAACGCGGCGACGTCGATCCCCGGCTGTCGACGCTCGAACGGTATGCCGAGGCCGTGGGCCGGACGGTCGACTGGACGATCTCACCGCACCGGGAGTCATCATGATCTGGCCACCACCCACCCCACCGTCGGTCCCGCCGTTTCACACGCCCTGGCAGCCGGACCCTCGGTTACCGTCGGCACCGATGCCCGTCACGTCCGTCGGCGCTACCGGCGGTCCCGACTGGCTGGCCGAGCGCCTGTTCGACAAGCGGATCGTCTCGCTCACCGGCCGGCTCGACGCGGACGCCGTGAACCGCGCGGCGGCGTCGCTGGCGCTGCTCGACGCGTCCGGCGACGACGAGGTCCAGTTGTGGCTGCACGGCGTTGACGCCGATGTCGACGCAGCCGCCACGCTCCTCGACACCCTCGACCTGATGGGGGTCGAACTGCACGTGCACTGCCGAGGCGACGTACGCGGAATGGCGATCGCCCTCCTCGCGCCCGCGAACCGCCGGACGGCGGCGGCGCACACCACGTTCCACCTCCGCGAACCGCAGACAACATCCTGCACCGGTCCGGCGTCGGACGTCGCCATCGCCGCGCAACAGCACGAGCAGCAACTCAGGAGGCTGCAGCAACGGATCGCCGATTCCTGCCGGCGTTCCGTCGACACGGTGATCGCAGACATGCGGGACCACCGGATCCTCACCGCCGACGAGGCCCGCGACTACGGGCTGATCGACACGATCACCGGTGCGCGCTCCGTCGACGGCGAGTGATCCGGCAGCCCCGACCGCGACCGCGGCTCTTGCGCCCCGCACCTCGGCGGGGGAATCATCCGAGGATGACGGTCGAACGATCGCGCATCACGGTCCACGGGGTCGTGCAGGGGGTCGGTTTCCGCCCGTTCGTCGCGCGACTGGCCGATGACCTGGGGCTGCACGGCCACTGCGGCAACGACGACGTCAGCGTGTTCATCGAAATCGAGGGCAAACCGGCGGCGGTGTCGGCGTTCGTGCGGCGGCTCCGCACGGACGCGCCGCCGATGGCGGTGATCGTCGACGCGACGGTCCAGCCCGTGCCGGTGCGCGGGGACGAGTCGTTCCGGATCATCGACAGCAGGCACGTCCCCGGCGCACGGACGCTGGTGTCGCCGGACGTGGCGACGTGCGCGGATTGCCTTCGCGAACTGGCCGATCCGCACGACCGCCGGTATCGGCACCCGTTCGTCAACTGCACCAATTGCGGGCCGCGGTTCACGGTGATCACCGACCTGCCCTACGACCGGCCCAACACCACCATGGCCGAGTTCCCGCTGTGCGACGTGTGCCTGGCCGAGTACCGCGACCCTGCCGATCGCCGGTTCCACGCGCAACCGGTGTGCTGCCCCGACTGCGGTCCGCACCTGTTCGCCGAGATCGACGGTCGCCGGGTGGACGGGGACGACGCCGTGCTCACCGCGGTGCAGGGGGCGTTGCGGGGCGGCCGGATCGTGGCGGTCAAGGGCCTCGGCGGGTTTCACCTCGTCTGCGACGCCGCGAACCCCGCGGCCGTCGAGACTCTGCGGGCGCGCAAGCACCGGCCGGACAAGCCGTTCGCGGTGATGACCGCGGACCTGTCCGTCGCCGCCGAACTGTGCGAGATCTCCGAGCCCGAGAGCGGGCTGCTGAGGCATGCGGCGAGGCCGATCCTGTTGCTGCGCAAGAAGAACACCGCGTCGGTCGCCGACGGCATCGCGCCCGGGATCGACGACCTCGGCGTGATGCTCCCGTACACCCCGCTGCATCACCTGCTGTTCACCCGGACACCCGGCAGCGACATCGAACCACCGCGGGTGCTGGTCATGACGTCCGGCAACCTCAGCGGCGAACCCCTGTGTTTCGACAACGACGACGCCCGCACCCGCTTGCGGGACATCGCCGACGTGTTCCTGATGCACGACCGCCGGATCGCGGTGCCGTGCGAGGATTCCGTGCTCGCGGTGGCGGACGGGGCGGTGCTGCCGATCCGGCGCTCGCGCGGGTTCGCGCCGCTGCCGGTGGTGCTGCCCGCGCGGGGCCCGGAGATCCTGGCGGTGGGCGCGGAGATCAAGAACACCTTCTGCCTGACCCGGCAGGACTACGCGTTCTGTTCGGCGCACCTCGGCGACATGGGCAGCCTGGAGAGTCGGCGCGCGTTCGAGACGTCGGTGCGACAGCTGACGCATCTGCACGGCATCACCCCGGAAGCGGTGGTCGCCGACCGTCACCCCGGCTATTCGACGCACCACTGGGCCCGCCGCTACAGCGACAGCACCGGCGTCCCACTGCTCACCGTGCAGCACCACCACGCGCACGTCGCATCGCTGATGGCCGAACACGGGCTGGTCGGGACGACGGTGCTCGGGGTCGCGTTCGACGGAACCGGATACGGGTGCGACACCACCGTGTGGGGCGGTGAACTCCTCCTCGTCGGCCCGGACGTCCTCGACTCGCGGCGGGTCGGGCACGTGCAGCCGTTCTCGCTGCCGGGCGGCGACGCGGCCGTCCGGAATCCGGTGCGGGTGGCGCTGGCGCTGCTGCACGAGTGCGGGATCAGCGACGTCGACGGCCTGCCGTGCGTCGAGGCGATCCCCGCCGCGAAACGCGCGGCCGTGGAATCGCAACTCGTCTCGGGTGTCGGGTGCATCAGGACGACGAGCGCGGGCCGCCTCTTCGACGGCGTCGCGTCGCTGCTCGGGGTCCGGCACCGGGTCACGTACGAGGCGCAGGCGGCCATCGAACTCGAGGCCCTCGCCCGGACCGCCCCGCACCCCGCGCACCTCACCATGGCTGTGGAGAATGACCAGCTCACACTGCCTCTTCTGGTGTCCGGCATCGTCGCCGGGCTGCGCGACGGGACCCCGCCCGCGGCGCTCGCGCTCGGCTTCCACCATGCCCTCGCCGCCGCGACCGCCGACCTCGTCGACCGGACCGCCACCGCGACCGGTGCGTCGACGATCGGGCTGACCGGAGGAGTCTTTCAAAACCGTTTATTCCTCGCACTGGTGAGAGCACACTGGGAGAGCAGCGGTTATCGAGTCCTCACCCACCACCGGGTGCCTCCCAACGACGGAGGACTCTCCCTCGGCCAGGCGGTGATCGGTGCCGCGGCGACCATGCGCGGACCGTGACGTCGGCAGCCCCCGACCGGCCGGCCCGGGACGGGAGCTAGTGAATGACCACCACCGCAGAGGCGGGCGGGCACCTCGTCGACACGGACCTGTCCGCGGATCTCGCCGCGGCGGCGTTGTCGCTCGCCCGCAAATTCCATGACGGGGCGACGCTCTGGGTGATCTCCCCGCAGTGGGAACCGCACGCCCATCACGTTGCCGTCGAATTCGTCCATCCCGTGATCATGGGCAAACGGGCGCTGCCGTCGGTGGCCCTCGTCGAACCCGATCCGGTGGCGCAGGCCCGGGTGGCGAGCAGGCCCGGCGACATCCTGCTGGCGGTGGCGTCGGCGAACGAACCCGCCGTGGTCGACGCCATGCGCCGCGCACCGGCGTGGGGGGCGATGACGCTGTGGATCGGGGCGGGCCCGCGGCCCCCGGCCGGCGCGGCGAACCACATCCTCTGGGTCGACTCCGACGATCCGATGGTCCCCGCCACCGGGCGGTTCGTCCTCATGTACCACCTGCTGTGGGAACTCACCCACGTCTGCTTCGAGCACTCGGGACTGCTGAAACCCGACGCCGCGGAGTGCGACGAGACGGTCTGCGTCACGTGCAGCGACGAGGGCCGTCTCGGTGAAGTGGTGATCGAACCCGCCGAACCCCTCGGCCCCGCCCTGGTCCGCACGGCCGCCGGCGAGGAATGGGTGGACGTCAGCGTCCTCGGCGACGTCCAGCCGAACGACCTCGTGCTGGTGCATGCGGGTGCGGCGATCACGCGACTCGACGACACGGACCAGGAGGCGAACCGATGACCACCCACGACTCGGAGAGCACCAGCTTCCTCTACCCGTTCATCGACTCGGAGGAGACCGACGCCCAGAGCCTCCTCGACGACCTCGCCGCGTCCGCCCGCGGGAAGGCCGCCGAGAGCGCGCGCCTGCAGAAGGAGTCCCTCGACGAGTACGGGGACGGCCTCACGGCGGCCGGGATCGACATGGCCGACCGGTTCCGCCGCGGCGGCCGCCTGTACACGTTCGGCAACGGCGGCAGTTCTACCGACGCCGCCACGCTGGCGTCCCTGTTCAGCCGTCCCGCCCGCGGACGCCCGGTGGCGGCGTGGTCGCTGGCCGCCGATCAGGCGGTGGTGACGGCGCTGGGCAACGACGTCGGCTTCGACCTGATCTTCAAACGGCAGATCATCGCCCACGCCCGGGACCGCGACGTCGCGATCGCGCTGTCGACGTCGGGCAACTCGGACGACCTGATGACCGCGCTCACCGAGGCGAAGCAGCGGGGGCTTTTGACCATCGGGTTCGCCGGGCACGAGGGCGGCCGGATGGCGGCGATGGCGTCCGCAGGCGAACTCGACTTCTGCTACACCGTCCATTCGCAGAGCATCCACCGGATCCAGGAGAGCCACGCGATGCTCGGCTACCGGCTGTGGTCGGTGGCCCAGGAACACATGTCGCGACCCGCTCCCAACTCTGTGGAGGCTTCATGAGCACGACCGAACCGGCCACGTCGGCGGAACGCGAAGACCGGGTGCTCGAGCGGATCGACAAGTTCCGGCAGCGCAGGCCGCGACTGCTGGACGAGGTGGTGACGCTCGCGCACGGTGCAGGCGGAAAGTCGTCGGCCGCGCTCGTCGACGCGGTGTTCGTGGAGGCGTTCCGCAACGAGGAACTCGAGCAACTCGGTGACGCCGCCGCGCTCACGATGCCCTCGGGTGAGCGGCTCGCGTTCTCGACCGACTCGTACGTGGTTCAGCCGCTGCGGTTTCCCGGCGGTTCCATCGGGCATCTCGCGGTGCACGGGACCGTCAACGATCTCGCCGTGTCCGGTGCGCGCCCCCAATGGTTGTCGGCGGCGTTCGTCATCGAGGAGGGTTTCCCGATCGCCGAACTGCGGGAGATCGTCGCCGACATGAGCGAGGCGGCCGTCCTGTCCGGCGTGCAGATCGTCACCGGCGACACGAAGGTCGTCGGCAAGGGCGCCGCCGACGGCGTCAACATCTCCACCGCCGGTGTCGGGATCAGCCCGGAGGGCAGGCGGCTGTCGCCCGACCTCGTGCGCGCGGGCGACAAGGTGCTGCTGTCGGGCACCATCGGCGCCCACGGGATGGCCGTGATGCTCGCCCGCGGCGACCTCGCCATCGAGGCCGACATCGCGTCCGACACGGCCCCCGTCAATTCCCTGGTGGAGACGCTGCTCGCGGCGGCCCCGTCGACGCGGTGGATGCGGGACGCCACCCGCGGCGGCGTCGGCACCGTGTGCAACGAACTTGCCCACGCCTCACAACTCGCCGTCATCATCGACGAGCAGTCGCTGCCCATCGAGCCTCAGGTGCTCGGCGCCTGCGACATGCTCGGCATCGACCCGCTGTACGTCGCGAACGAGGGCAAGTTCGTCGCCATCGTCGCGGCGGAGGAGGCGGACGCGGCCGTCGCGGCGCTGCGGGCCCACCCGCGGGGAGCCGCCGCGACCGCGGTGGGCGAGATCCTGGCCGAACCGCCGGGCATCGTCGCATTGCGAACCTCGTTCGGCGGCAGCCGGATCGTCGACATGCTCGTCGGCGACCCGCTCCCCCGAATCTGCTGAAGTACAGCCCGAGAAGGAGAACCACGATGTGTCTGGGGATACCCGGTCAGGTGGTCGACATCGTCGACGCCGAACAGCATCTGGCCAAGGTGGACGTGAACGGCGTCCAGAGAACGATCAGTGTGCGACTGCTCGCCGAAGAAGGTCTCGTCGTCGGTGACTGGGTGCTCGTGCACGTCGGCTTCGCGATGGCGAAGATCGACGAGATCGAGGCGCAACTGACGTTGGATCAGGTGCAGAAGATGGGCGCCGACTACGTGAACGAGATCGACGCGTTCAACTCGTCCGAAATCGCGTGACAACAGCAAGAACGAGGTAACAGGGATGAAGTTCGTCGACGAATTCCGGGACCCGGCGGCGGCGCGCGCCCTGGTCAAATCCATCACCGAACTGGCCCGCGGTGACGAGTTCAAGTTCATGGAGGTGTGCGGCGGGCACACCCACACCATCTACCGGCACGGCATCGAACATCTCCTGCCGGAATCGGTCGAACTGGTGCACGGCCCGGGATGCCCGGTGTGCGTCATCCCGATGGGCCGCGTCGACGACGCCATGTGGCTGGCAGAGCAGCCCGGTGTCATCTTCACGACGTTCGGCGACATGATGCGGGTGCCCGGATCCAAGGGCAATCTCATCGAGGCCAAGGCCCGCGGCGCCGACGTCCGCTTCGTGTACTCGCCGCTGGACGCGCTGAAGGTGGCCCTCGACAACCCGGACCACCAGGTGGTGTTCTTCGCCGTCGGGTTCGAGACCACCGCGCCGTCCACCGCGGTGACCCTGGTGCGCGCGCGGGCGCTGGGCGTGACGAACTTCAGCGTGTTCTGCAACCACGTCACGATCGTGCCGCCGATCAAGGCCATCCTCGAATCCCCCGACCTGCGGTTGTCCGGATTCCTCGGCCCGGGCCACGTGTCCACCGTGGTGGGGCTGCGGCCGTACCGGTTCGTGTCCGAGGTGTACGGGAAACCGATGGTGGTCGCGGGTTTCGAACCGCTCGACATCCTCGCGTCGGTGCACATGCTGCTCCAGCAGATTCGCGAGGGCCGCTGTGAGATCGAGAACCAGTACAAGCGGGTGGTGCGCGCGGAGGGCAACGTGCAGGCGCTGAAGCTGATGGCCGAGACGTTCGAACTGCGCCCGCACTTCGAATGGCGCGGACTCGGTTTCATCTCGCAGAGCGCGCTCAAGGTCCACCGGAACTACGCCGAGTTCGACGCCGAGGAGAAGTTCTCGATGCCGGGTGTGCGGGTGGCTGATCCGAAGGCCTGCCAGTGCGGCGAGGTCCTCAAGGGCGTCATCAAACCCTGGGAATGCAAGGTGTTCGGGACGGCGTGCACCCCGGAAACCCCGATCGGCACGTGCATGGTCTCCCCCGAGGGTGCGTGCGCCGCGTACTACAACTTCGGCAGGCTGCACCGCGAGACGGCGCAATTGCTGGGTCAGCGAGGCTGACCGGTGACGGCGCGCGAACACTCGATGCCGTCCGGGCACCGCGTGTTCGCGCAGTACGCGCACGCCCCGAATGCCCTGGGGTACTGCGGTCCTCCGGGCTCGGAGCGACTGCAGGCCGTCGCGTGTGGCGGCGCGCCGGACACCGATGTGGTGGCGATTGCGAGGCAGTTCAGTGGCGCGTGGCCGTACCAGGAGGTGATCGCCCGTCTCGCCGGAATCGCGGACCCCTTGGACGAGAGGGTTGTCCGGGGGTACTGGATCGCGGACGAACTGTCCGACCACATCGACCGGGCCGAGTTCGGCTCCGCTCTGCTGTCCCGCCTCGCGTCGCAGGCCGGCCACTACTGGAAGCACCTCACCGCGGACCTGCTCGGGGAGGCGGCGCCCACCCACAACTTTCACGTGTTCGGGGTGTACCCGTGGTCGCGGCTGCTGGACGCCGGGATGCCGCAGCCGCTGCAGGTTCTCGACTCCTGCCGCATCCGCTGGGGTGAGGTGGTGGGGGTCGACCACGATCGTGCGCTCGTCCGGTCGTGTCGCCTGTCGTGGGACGGGACCCGGCTGTCGCTCGGCCCCGAGCAGGACGACCCGGCCGACTACCGCGTGCCCGAGGGAACGTTCGTGCACGATCTCGCCGTGGGTGACCGGGTGGCGGTGCACTGGGATTTCGTGTGCGACCGCCTCGGCCCAGACCAGGTCGATCGGTTGGCCCGGCAGACGGAATGGCAACTTGCACAGACCAATCGACGACTCGCCCGGGAGGTGACCACCTCTTCACCGAAACGGACCGACGGGAATGTTTCCCGGTTACCATGACTACAATTCACGGCCTGTGGCCGGATCGGAGCCGACATGAACAAGATCCTGAACTCACTGTCCGAAGAAGAGTTCGTGCTGATCCGCGAGACGAAGAAGGCGCAGATGGCCGACTTGGACGAGGACACACTGATCAAGCTGCACACCCGTGTTCGGCGCGCCCGCAACAAACACGTCAAGCTGTACCGCCAGGAGGGGGCCGCGAAGGTCGAATTCAAGGGCGCGCGCGGGGCCGGTAAGGCGGCCAACGTCCGCAACGCCGAGAAGGCGGAAGTCTTCGAGGCCGCGCTGAGCAGGGTGAGCCGCCGGTTGGCGACGGCCGCCCGGGCGAGCGCACGCGAACTGAAGGATGAGCGCCTCGCCCGCGCCCGCACAGACTCCCCGTCCTTCAGCGAACTGGGCGACAGCGACGGCAAGGTCGCCTCATCCGGCAAGGCCCGCGTCGACACCACCCGGAAATCTTCCGGCCGCCAAGAAGTTCGAAGCCTCCACCATCGCCGCGGGCGCCCGGAAACAAGCGAAGAAGGACAAGCGGTAAACCGGCGTCAGACGCGCACGACACGCATCC